>NZ_JADNJJ010000048.1:0-2521 GCF_015554865.1 Collinsella sp. D33t1_170424_A12
ACCTGTGACGTTCTGATTCGTAGTCAGACCCTCTATCCAGCTGAGGTAACGCCGCAACGCGAGGACTATATTCGCACGCAGCCCCTCATACGTCAACCCAAAATATCGAAGATTTTGAAGAAATCTTTTCCTCGATACGAAATCACAAGGTCAAAGCCTATATCTCTGAGGAACTTTTTTCTTCCACCCATGTTTCCCGATCACAGCCTGCAGGCACCGGCATCCCGAAAGCACCATTTCTGATCGGAAAAGAAGTCAAGACTTACCCCTTGTATTCCCATGCCCTTTTGCGCTATCCTTATCAAGCTGCTACGGAGAGCTGACCGAGAGGCCGAAGGTGCTCGCCTGCTAAGCGAGTATTCCCCAAAAGGGAATCTGGGGTTCGAATCCCCAGCTCTCCGCCAGTATGAAACCAAGAAGCGAGTCCTCGTGACTCGCTTTTTTGTTGCCGCAGCATGGATTCGAACCCGCAAGGGTGCGGAGCCGAGTAAACGCGCTAGCGTTTGCCGGCGCAGCACGCAAGGGCCGCCAGGCCCGCAGCGGCCGGCGGCGCAGCCGCCCCGAATCCCCAGCTCTCCGCCAGTATGAAACCAAGAAGCGAGTCCTCGTGACTCGCTTCTTGTTACTGCATAAGTCCCTGGAGCAGGTCTACGAAACCTTGGTTGTCCTTAAGCGCTACGACGATAGCGCCACCCGAGCTCGTGACGATGCGCACGCAATCGCCCGAACACGCGGCGATCTGCGTTCCCAAAACGATCAACGAGCGACGACGCTCCACCGTTTTGATATCCGTAACCGCGATTCTGGTGCGCACGACTCCAAACACCACATCGATGCAGGGTTCCGCCACGCCGGCAGCCAGCGCTTCCGCGCTCCACACAGCATCTCTTTCCTCGTCCCCCTCACGTGAGTCGCCGCGCGACTCGCTGGAGCCTTCGGATGGTCTGCCAGGTGCGGGAACGCGCACCTCCACGCGATTGCGCACGATGGGCGCACCCGTCACCACGCCGCAACACGCCGCCGCGATGAGTATCAGACCGGCCACAAACGACTGGTCCGCACCCGCACCGGGAACCACCCATACGTACAGCCCCGCAATCGCCATCAACATCGCCGCGAACAGTGCGATATACCATGGCGCCACCTTGCCATCGAATACCTTCATACGATGCCTCCCCATTCCTACTGTTTTCTCAACCATAACGCGAACCGCACGAGCAGATCGGGACGGCGACAGCGAATCAGCCATCGCCATCCCAAGCCGTATTCCGCGCCGTGCCTATAGTACAGACGGGAACGCAGGCCCCGTGCTACCGTACGATAGCGTTCTCGTGCACCGTATATATGCACCCGAGACGCCGCGCGAGCCCTCGCACGCGCCGCCCGGCATCGCACCCGACATACGACGCCCGCAGCATGTGCAGCAGGTCGCGATCCTCCTCCACATGGAAGTAGGCAAGCATCCCCTCAATCGCTTCGCGATCGAACATCGTCGATACGTAATGAGGGCTCTCCTCGAAGCACCAATATGTAAGCGGCCCCTCGCTCACCTGCATCACCTCGAGCTGCCCCTCCTCCGTGAAGGCACAGGCGATGCACAGGCGCTCGTCATCCACCTCCTCCCGATACAGAACCACCTGGTCCTTTACCGCGTTTTCCATGCACGTCTCCCTTCTCCGATGCGCGTCGTGCCGATAGTCTACCCATATTCAGAACATATGTTCGCATCTCTTTGTTTTTCTTTGCGCGTTGCACGGGTTTTACATTTCAGGCCCCGGCGTTAGCCCATGCCGGCCGGGCGCGTAAAACACCGGAGGTTCCCCGTACCTATACTGAGCGCATCATGCAAACGGGGCGCTTGAGCCCGCAACGAATGGAGGTCCCATGGGACTGCTCTACACGGCAGGTGACATGTCGTACTGGGCCATCTGGCTCTTCATCCTGTTCGCCCTCATGGCGTTCAACGAGCTCGGCCGCTCCAAGCCCTGGGCCGGCATCACGCTCTTCGGCATCGTGCCGCTCCTGCTCACCATCTTCGTGTGGCCCACCACCGCCGCCCCCGGCAACGAGTACGGTACCGGCACCTGGTTCAACTGGGTCAAGACCTACTCCGCCCTCGCGGGCTGCCTCGGCTTCATGGCGCTGCGCTACATCACGTGGACCGGCAAGGACGGCCAGGTCCACCACCTCTACGAGAAAAAGTGGGCCCTGTGCTTCCCGCCGCTCATCCTCGCCGTCAACATCGCCGAGGCCGTCCTGCGCGATTTCCAGGTCTTCAGCTTCGGCCTGTGGACCGGCGGCACCGTCGAGAACCTGTGGACCATCTCCGGCCCCTGGAACATCATGAACGGCATCGCCGGCATCCTGAACATCGTGACCATCTGCGGCTGGCTGGGCATCTTCGTCTCGAAGGACAAGACCCGCGACATGATCTGGCCCGACATGATCTGGCCCTGGATCATCGCCTACGACCTGTGGAACTTCGCCTACACCTATAACTGCATCTCCGACCACTCCGCCT
>NZ_JADNJJ010000009.1:0-2254 GCF_015554865.1 Collinsella sp. D33t1_170424_A12
CAAGAAGGAGGAGCGCACCAACCAGATCCACGGCTTCTATAACAACAGCGGCCAGGGCGGCATCGCGCCCAACTTCGGCATCTCCGAGATCGGAACCTTCGCGCAGGAGCACGGTTCCGAGATCGTCTACGTGTACGCGCTGGGTCGAGGCGATGCAAACGACGCCGCCGACCTCATCGAGTTCCTCAACGCCGCAGCGGGCACCAATCCCAACGGCGGCACCGCCTGGGCCGACGTCCGCCGCGACCTCGGCCACCCCGAGCCGTTCAACGTGCGCTACTTCGAGATCGGCAACGAGATGAACCAGGGCGGCGCCGACGGCAACTCGTCGCAGCAGTACTGGACCGCAAGCGTTCCCGGCGGACCCGAGAAAGCCTATATCGACGGCGGCACCGCCTCGTTCACCAACCAGTACGCCGTCGTGCGCGGCAACTGGAACGAAACCGCCTCAAAATCGACCGGCAAAGCCAACCAGGAGTTCGGCATGCGCTATGCGCGCGTCGAGCGCGATAAGAAGGCGTCCGACTACGCCGATTTCACCGCGGTGAACGTCGGCTCCGTCAAGGTGAAGGTGGCGGGCGAGGAGTGGCGCCGCGTCGACGACCTCAAGGCCGCCGGCGCCGCCGACAAGGTCTACCAGCTCGACGCCAAGACCGGATACTTCACCTTCGGCGACGGCGCCCACGGCATGATTCCCGCCAAGGACGCCAAGATCACCGTCGACTACTCCGTGAACCGCGACGGCTTCGTGGCCGTCTCGCGCAAGATGCGCGAGACCATGGCGCAGATCAACGCCGATCGCACGCGCGCAGGCCAGCCCGCGGGCGAGATCCACATCTACTCGAGCTACGAGACCGAGGGCTTCGTCAACAAGATGCACGAAGGCGGCCACGATGCGCTGTACGACGGCCTCACCATCCATCCCTACTCGGGCGACCCCGGCAACAACGGCAATAACGAGGCCTTCTACCTGCAGGCCATGAAACTCGGCGACAACAAGCGCGAGCACGTTGCCGGCTACGTCAAGCTCATGCAGAAGTACGACCCCAACAAGGTCCCCGTCATCAGCGAGTACGGCATCTTCCGCTCGCAAAACCTGCTCCTGCGCTCCCAGACGCACGCGCTCTACATCGCGCGCGCCATCATGGACTACGTGGAGCTGGGCAGCCCCTATATCCAGAAGCACTGCCTCGTCGACTGGTACTCCGATGGCGCCGACTCGCTCGGCCCCACCCAGCAGGCCGTGATCCAGGCCGTCCCCGTGAAGGGCAGCGGCGACACCAAGACCGGCGAGGGCGCCTTCACCTTTTTCAAGACGCCCAGCGCAAGCGTCTTCACCATGCTGAACGGCGGTTTCGGCACGAACATCGTGACCGCCCGGACAGCCGCCATGCCGGCGCTCTCCAACGGCGTGAAGCAGTACGACGTGATGGCGTCTACCGACACCGCGGGCAACACCTACGTCGCCATCGTCAACCTTGGCCTCGCCGAGGCGGGCGCCATGAAGCTGAGCATCCCCGGCGTCGACCTCACCGGCCGCGCCCTCGAGATCCGCTCGCTCGCCGGCGACGACTTCACAGCCGCCAACACGCCCGAGCGACCCGACGCCGTGCGGATCGATACGAGCACGATGACCGCCGAGCAGGCCGCGCCCCGCATCGAGCTTGCGCCGCACTCCTTCACCGTCGTGAAGGTACCCGCCCAACAGCAGCCGGAGCCGCAGCCCATCGAGCGCACGGTGACGTTCGACCCCGGCTACGAGGGTGCAACCGCCACGCAGGTGAAGGTCGTCGACGGCCAGAAGGTGGCCGAGCCCGCGACGCCTGCACGCGAGGGCTATGAGTTCCTCGGCTGGCTCAACGGCACCGAGCGCTACGACTTCGACGCGCCCGTCACCGGCGACCTCGTGCTCACCGCCTCCTGGAAGAAGATAACGGCGCCCGTGGCGAAGCACACCGTCACGTTCATGAACGGCGACGCCGTGTTTGCCACGGCCGAGGTGGAGAGCGGCTCGACCGTCTCCAAGCCGCAGGACGACCCCGTCCGCGCGGGCTACACCTTCGAGGGTTGGACGCTCGACGGCAAGCCGTTCGACTTCGGCACCGCGGTGACGGACGACCTCACGCTCGTCGCCGGCTTCAAGAAGGACGTCGCGCCGGAGCCGGAGCCCCAGCCGCAGCCCGAGCCGCAGCCGCAGCCGCAGCCCAAGCCCGAGCCGCAGCAGCCCGCGCGCCCCGGCGGCCTTCCCACAACC
>NZ_JADNJJ010000049.1:0-1556 GCF_015554865.1 Collinsella sp. D33t1_170424_A12
CCTTTAATATGAGTTGAACATTGTCAAGAGGCAAAACCGGCCCGGCCGTCCGCGGAGCTACCGCGTACGGCCGGGCCTACCTATCTTCACCCGGCGACCGCGCCGCTTGAGGGCGTGTCTGCTCGACGCACGTTCGGCATTCTAATATCCGCGCGTGGCCTTCTCGGCTGCGCATTTCGTTGCTACGGCTGGGGGCCTCGTGGCGAAATCGGAGTCTTTCAGCGGGCATGGCGGTCCCCCGCCGCCCAAAAAGGGGACTCGAGTGGCCTCCCAACGGCCTCGAGCGCGGCGCGCGCCGGGGTCGGACCCTGCGTCCGGGGAGGGCGGCGCGCTACGCCGTCGCCATCCGCGCTATCGCCCACACCCAGCACGCCATCTCGCGCGCCGTGGCGCAGTTGGCCACGCACGGCCTCTTGCCGGCGGCGGCCATGGCCTCCCTGCGCTCGATCAGCCTGCGGTTGCACTTCGTCGTGTGGCGCCGCACCGCGGGGGCGACCTCCTGTCCGGGCGCGAGGGGCTTCGGGTCGCGCGAGGACATCGGGACGTGCCAGGCGGACTCGACGAGCGCCGAGCGCACGTGGGCGTTGCCCGCGCGGGTTATCCCGCCCCTCGACGCCGACTCGCCGCTCGAGTGCTCCGAGGGCGCGAGCCCGCACCACGAGGCGAACGACGGCGCGTTCGGGAACCGGGCGGGGTCGCCCATCTCGCAGGCGAGCAGGAACGCGGTGGCGACGTCGATGCCCTTCACGCACCTGAGCGCGTCCACGACCGGCTTCCATTCCGGCCGCCCGGCAGATTCGGCGACCTTCCTCGCTAGCGCGTCCCGGGCCTCCTCGCAGCGCCGCACGCAGTCACGGTAGTGCTCGTAGGCCGCGTCGTCGTCGGGCTCGCCGAACTCGATCGAGTCGGCCCACCGCCAGTACGCGCGGGTCCAGTTGCCCCTCCGCCTGCCGGTCGGCGTCAGCTCGTCGAAGACGTGGCCGTGCCTCAGCAGGAACTTCGACATCCTCTGCTTGGCGCGCTGCAGGTCGTCGCGGGCGTCCGCTAGCGCGCGCGACAGGTCGCGGGCGGCCTCGGTGCGCTCGTCGGGTACCCGCACCTCGACGACGTTGCGGCAGGCGAGCAGCCTGGCGAGGAACTCCGCGTCGCGGCGGTCGGTCTTGCGGCCGCGGTCGGCGGCCGGGCGCTGCATCTTGGAGACGGCCCCGACGGCGCAGTCAAGGCCGAGGGCGCGCAGCGCGCGGCAGAGGTGGAAGCCGGTCACGCCGGACTCGTAGACCGCCTTCGGCGACTCGAACCCGAGGGCCCATTCGGCGACCGACGCGGGGTCGTAGCCGAAGGAGGCGCGGGAGACCTCGCCGGTCATGGGGTTCAGGGCGCAGGCCTTGATGCTGCGGGCGTGGACGTCGAGACCGATGGCTGTGACATAATTGGACATGGAGCCCCTCCTCCGTCGCATGTGGCGCGCGGCCACGGTTGGCGCTACGACCATTGTCGCCCGACCCACGATAGAGCTACAAGGGGAGGGGCCCCAATGTTCAACTCATATCGTCTTT
>NZ_JADNJJ010000050.1:0-6041 GCF_015554865.1 Collinsella sp. D33t1_170424_A12
GGCCCGGCCGTACGCGGTAGCTCCGCGGACGGCCGGGCCGGTTTTGCCTCTTGACAATGTTCAACTCATATTAAAGGCCGCCGCTTGGTTGCGTACCAAGCGGCGGCCTTCGTGCTATCGGACGAATCGGCGCCAGGCGCCTCGTGCCAAGCTGAGTCACTTATGAGAAGTAGGCGACGCCGCTCTCGAACAGCGGCATGAACTTCTCGCCGGGGACGTTCTTGTACAGGCCATCGCCGCGGCGCTCCACGTGGCCCATCTTGCCGAACACGCGGCCGTCGGGGCTGGTGATGCCCTCGATGCAGGCCACGGAGCCGTTGGGGTTCACGTCGAGGTCCATGGACGGCATGCCCGCCACGTCGACGTACTGCGTGGCGATCTGGCCGCCGGCGCGCAGCTGCTCCAGCACCTCGTCGTTCGCCACGAAGCGGCCCTCGCCGTGGGAGATGGCCACGGTGTAGAGCTCCTCGGGGTCGCACTGGGAGAGCCATGGCGACAGGTCGCTGCAGATGCGCGTGCGGACCAGGCGGCTCTGGTGACGGCCGATCTCGTTGAAGGTGAGCGTCGGGGCGTCAGCCGTGGCGTCCACGATGTCGCCGTAGGGCACGAGGCCCAGCTTGACGAGCGCCTGGAAGCCGTTGCAGATGCCGAGCATCAGGCCGTCGCGGGACTGCAGCAGGTCGCGAACAGCCTCGGTGACCTCGGGTGCACGGAAGAACGCGGTGATGAACTTGGCGGAGCCGTCGGGCTCGTCGCCGCCGGAGAAGCCGCCGGGGATCATGACGATCTGGGACTCGCGGATGCGGCGCGCCAGCTCGCGGGTGGATTCGGCCACGTGCTCGGGCGTGAGGTTGTTGATCACGAAGACGTCGGCCTCGGCGCCGGCGGCACGGAAGGCGCGCGCGGAGTCGAACTCGCAGTTGTTGCCGGGGAAGACGGGGATGACCACGCGGGGCTTGGCGATCTTGAGTCCGCCGTAGGTCGCGCGGACGCGGCCCTCCTCCTCGCAGCGGTAGCGCTCCTCGGGAATGAGCTCCTCGGGGGCGTCGACGTCGTCGGCGGCGCTGCGGTAGGGGAACACGCCCTCGAGCGCGCTCGCCCAGGCCTCCTGCAGCTCGTCCAGATCGAGCGTCTCGCCGTAGGCGGTGAGCTCGTAGGGCTCGCAGGTCACGCCGAGCTCGACGATCTCCACGCCGTCGACCTGCGGCAGCGCCACGCCCTCGTCCAGCTCCACGATGAAGCAGCCGTAGGCGTGGTCGAACAGGTCGCGCGCGTCGGCCTCGTAGTAGGCGTCCGACACGGTGAAGCCGATGCGGTTGCCCAGGCAGGCCTTGAAGAGCGCCTCGGCCAGGCCGCCGAAGCCGGCGGTGGACACGGCGAGCGCGCGGCCCTCGCGCACGAGGCCCTCGACGGCGCCGAAGGCGGCGAGCAGGGAGTCGGTCTCGGGCAGCAGGTCGTCGACCTGGTAGGCGGGCTGGATCAGCGCGACGCGGTGGCCGGCGCCCTTGAACTCGGGCGAGACGATGTTGGCGAGCTTGTCCACGGCGACGGCGAAGGAGATGAGGGTCGGCGGGACGTCGAGGTCCTCGAAGGAGCCGGACATGGAGTCCTTGCCGCCGATGGCGCCGGCGCCGAGCTCGACCTGGGCCATGAGGGCGCCCAGGACGGCGGCCATGGGCTTGCCCCAGCGCTCGGGGACGTCGCGCAGGCGCTCGAAGTACTCCTGGAAGGAGAGGTACGCCTTGGTGTGGTCGAAGCCGGTGGCCACGAGGCGCGCGATGCTCTCGACGACGGAGAGGTAGGCGCCGCGGTACTGGTCGGCCTCCATGATGTACGGGTTGAAGCCCCAGGCCATGCCGGAGACCGTGGTGGTCTCGCCGTCGACCGGGAACTTGGCGACCATGGCCTGGCTCGGGGTGAGCTGGCGGGTGCCGCCGAAGGGCATGAGGACCGTGGCCGCGCCGATGGTGGAGTCGAAGCGCTCGGACAGGCCCTTGTTGGAGCAGACGTTGAGGTCGCTCACGAGCAGGCGCATGGCCTCGGCGAAGGAGTCGACCTCCTCGGCGCCCGGAACCATGGGCACGGTGCTCTCGAAGACGTTCTCGAGGCTGCCGAACTCCTCGAGCGCGGCCTGCGCGAGGTCGCTCTCGGGGTCGATGGGCGCGACGCCCTGGGCGGGAACGTGGACGTCCTGGAACTTGGGCGCGCCGTTGGAGTTGAGGAACTCGCGGGAGAGGTCGACGATGGCGTCGCCCTGCCATGCCATGCGAACGCGGGGCTCGCACGTGACCTCGGCGATCACGGTCGCCTCGAGGTTCTCCTCCTCGGCGTAGCCCATGAACTCCTCGACGTCGGCCTCGGCCACGGCCACGGCCATGCGCTCCTGGGACTCGGAGATCGCGAGCTCGGTGCCGTCCAGGCCGTCGTACTTCTTGGTGACCATGTCGAGGTCGATGTAGAGGCCCTCGGCCAGCTCGCCCACGGCGACGGAGACGCCGCCGGCGCCGAAGTCGTTGCAGCGCTTGATCAGGCGGCAGGCGTCGCCGCGGCGGAAGAGGCGCTGCAGCTTGCGCTCCATGGGGGCGTTGCCCTTCTGGACCTCTGCGCCGTCCTTCTCGATGGACTCGACGTTGTGGGCCTTGGAGGAGCCGGTGGCGCCGCCGATGCCGTCACGGCCGGTGCGGCCGCCGAGCAGGATGATCTTGTCGCCGGGCTGAGGTGCCTCGCGGCGGACGTTGCCTGCGGGCGCGGCGCCCACCACGGCGCCGACCTCCATGCGCTTGGCCATGTAGCCGGGGTGGTAGAGCTCGGACACCTGGCCGGTGGCAAGGCCGATCTGGTTGCCGTAGGAGGAGTAGCCGGCCGCCGCGGTGGTCACGAGCTTGCGCTGGGGCAGCTTGCCCTCGATGGTCTCGGACACGGGGACGGTCGGATCGGCCGCGCCGGTGACGCGCATGGCCTGGTAGACGTAGGAGCGGCCCGAGAGCGGGTCGCGGATGGCGCCGCCCACGCACGTGGCCGCGCCGCCGAAGGGCTCGATCTCGGTGGGGTGGTTGTGGGTCTCGTTCTTGAAGAGGAACAGCCAGTCCTGGTCCTCGCCGTCCACGTCGACGGTCACCTTGACGGTGCAGGCGTTGATCTCCTCGGACTCGTCGAGGTTGGTGAGGGTGCCCTGGGCTTTCAGCCACTTGGCGCCGATGGTGCCCATGTCCATGAGGCAGACGGGCTTCTCGTCGCGGCCGAGCTCGTGGCGCATCTCGAGGTAGCGCTCGAAGGCGGCCTGGACGGTCGCGTCGTCGATCTCGATGTTCTCGAGGACGGTGCCGAAGGTGGTGTGGCGGCAGTGGTCGGACCAGTAGGTGTCGATCACGCGGATCTCGGTGATGGAGGGGTCGCGGCCCTCATCGATGAAGTACTGCTGGCAGAAGGCGATGTCCGCCTCGTCCATGGCAAGGCCGCGCTCGGCGATGAAGGCGGCCAGGCCGGCCTCGTCGAGCTCGCGGAAGCCGTCGATGACCTCGACGGGCTCGGGGGCGGGGACGTCCTGGATGAGGGTGTCGGGCAGCTCGAGCGAGGCCAGGCGCGCCTCCACGGGGTTCACCACGTAGCGCTTGATGGCCTCGATATCGGCATCGGAGAGGTCGCCGTCGAGGATGTAGACCTTGGCGGAGCGGACGTGCGGGCGCTCGCCCTGGCTGATGAGCTGGATGCACTCGCTGGCGGAATCGGCGCGCTGGTCGAACTGGCCGGGGAGGAACTCCACGGCGAACGTCGCGACGCCGCCCTCGGGCAGCTCGTCGTAGACGACGTCGACCTGCGGCTCGGAGAACACCGTGGGGACGCAGCGGGCGAACAGCTCGTCGTCGGCGCCTTCCACGTCGTAGCGGTTGATGAGGCGGAGCGATGCCAGCGTCTCGATGCCCAGGATGTCGACGAGCTCGGATTTGAGCTGCCGCGCTTCCACATCGAAGCCGGGTTTCTTCTCCACGTAAACGCGAGAGACCATTGTGCCTGCCTTCCTGTTGGAACGGTCGGACCATGTCGCCGGCGGCGGTCGATGCGACGCGCCTTCGCGCGCGGCGCCCCCTTGAGCCGGACGACGTTACATAAACGTCTTTATGATACGACACCCCGCCCTGGTTGTGGGCTTTCAGGTGCCGAAACAACCAGAGTATCCGCACCTTGGCGCGCTGCCGCCCGCGTGCGGCCTCCGGGCTCGGTCTCGATGCGGCCGGCTTCGCTTGTTACCCGTTGTTCTTGACTCAAATTATTTCTTTGCGAGAATAAAGCCCGTTCCGCCGAATACGGCGAAAGTACCTCGAGGAGCTTCCGCATGAACCACCCCCTGCCGCCCACATCTTCAGAGCCGTCGCCCGCCGCGCGCGAGCGCGGCGCCGTGCGGGCCCGCGCGTCGATCGGTGTCGCGCGGCGCCATGCGAACCTGGTGATCGCCGCCGCGGGGGTGCTGCTGCTCGTGCTGATGGGCGCCTCGCTGCTGCTGGGCCGGTTCCCCATCGATCCCGTCCACGCGGTCCTCATGCTCGTCGACCGCGTGCTCCCCGTCGAACAGGTGTGGACCGACCAGCAGGCCACGCTCTTCTTCAACGTGCGCCTGCCGCGCATCGCGCTGTCGGTCATCGTGGGCGCGAGCCTGGCCGCCGCGGGCGCGGCGTTCCAGGGGACGTTTCGCAACCCGCTCGTGTCTCCCGACGTCCTCGGCGCCTCCCAGGGGGCCGCGCTCGGCGCGGCCGTCGCCCTGCTGACGGGTGCCGGCGCGTATGCGGTGTCCCTGTGGGCGTTCGCGTTCGCCATGGCAACGGTGCTCGTCGTGATGGCGGTCAGCGGCCGCGCGCGCGGCGTGGACCATGCGCTCACGGTGGTGCTGGTGGGCGTGATGGTGAGCAGCCTGTGCCAGGCGGGCGTGAGCTTCGCCAAGCTCGTCGCCGACCCCAACGACCAGCTGCCCGCCATCACCTACTGGCTCATGGGCAGCCTCACGAGCGCGCGGGCGGGCGACATCGCCTTCGTGCTGCCCCCCGTGCTGCTGGGCGCGGGCATCCTGTTCGCGCTCAGATGGCGCATCAACCTGCTCACCATGGGCGATGACGAGGCGCGCACCATGGGCGTCGACGCCCGTCGCATGCGCCTGGCGGTGATGTTCGCCGCCACGCTGCTCACCGCGGCGAGCGTGTCCGTCAGCGGCATGATCGGCTGGGTCGGCCTGGTCGTGCCGCATGTCGCGCGCATGCTGATCGGGTGCGATTACCGCCGCCTGCTGCCTGCGAGCATGCTGTTCGGCGCGTCGTTCCTGCTGGTGGTGGACAACGTTTCGCGTCTGGCGTATTCAGCCGAGATCCCCCTGGGAATCCTGACCGCCTTCATGGGCGCGCCGTTCTTCCTCTACCTGATCTTGCAAAGGAGGGCCCGCGTATGAGCATCGAGATCCGTGACCTGTCCTTCAGCTACGGCACGCGACGCTGCGGCGGGGCGGGCGAGCCCTATGACGTCTTGCGCCATATCGACCTCGACGTGCCGGACGGCACGCTGGTGAACGTGCTGGGCCCCAACGGCGCCGGAAAGTCGACGCTCTTCCGCTGCCTGCTCAACCTCGAGGAGGGCTATTCGGGTTCGATCAAGGTCAACGGGCGCGACCTGCGCGTCATGACGGCCCGCGAGCGCGCCCGCGAGGTCGCGTTCATCCCGCAGTCGCATGATGCGGTCTACGACTACAGCGTGCTCGACATGGTGCTTATGAGCACCGCGCCCGAGGTGGGCCTGTTCGGTACGCCGAGCGCGGAGCAGGAGCGCCGCGCGTGGGAGGCGCTGGAGCGCGTGGGCATCGCCCGCTTGGCGCATCGTCCCGCCACGCAGGTCTCCGGCGGCGAGCAGCAGCTGGCGCTCATCGCGCGGGCCCTGGCCCAGAACGCGCGGACCATCATCATGGACGAGCCCACGAGCGCGCTCGATTACGGCAACACCATGCGCGTGCTCGCCTGCGTGCGCCAGCTGGCGCGCGAGGGCCTCTCCATCGTCCAGTCGAC
>NZ_JADNJJ010000051.1:0-2925 GCF_015554865.1 Collinsella sp. D33t1_170424_A12
TGACGGCCGGCCTGGGCGGCGATGCGCCGCTGTTGGTGGGGATAGCGCTGGCGTCGGCGATGCTCGTCTTCGCTGCAAATGCGCTCGCAGACGGCCTGGCGTTGCTTCTCGACCCCCGTATGCGCAAGGAGGTGCGCCATGCCTGATCCCGATACCGCGGTATGCGACCGCACGGTCATCTATCATCGTCCGCGCCGCGCGTGCACCGGGTCGCGGAGGCGCCTGCTGCTAGCGGGGCTGTGCGTCTCGGCGGTTCTGCTCCTCGCCGTGGGGGCTGCCGGCGCGCTGTGCGGCGACGCCGCTGTGACGGTCGATTTCCTCCATAAGAGCCAGGCACCCTCGTTGGCCCATCCGTTCGGCACCGACTGGATGGGCCGCGACATGCTGGCGCGGACCTGCGCCGGACTCGGCGTCTCCCTCGGTTTGGGGCTCGTATCGGCGCTCGTTTCGTCGGTTATCGCGTTTATCCTGGCGGCGCTGGCTGCCGTGGGCGGTCCGGCTGTTGACGCGGCCGTGGAGTGGCTCATCGACGTCGTCATGAGCGTGCCCCATATCGTGCTGCTCATCTTGGTCTCCTATGCGCTTGGCCGCGGTGCGCTGGGCGTGCTGGTGGGCATCTCGCTTACCCACTGGCCGAGTCTGGCGCGCGTCTTGCGCGCCGAGATGATGCAGGTGCGCGCCGAGCCGTTTCTCGCATGCTCGCGAGCGCTCGGCACGGGCCGCATGCGCCTTGTTCTCAACCATGTGGTGCCGGCGGTGCTGCCCCAGTACATCGTGGGGCTCGCGCTCATGTTCCCCCATGCCATCCTGCACGAGGCCTCCATCACCTTTCTGGGTTTCGGCCTGTCGCCCGAGCAGCCCGCCATCGGCGTGATCCTGTCCGAGGCCATGTCCTATCTGTCGAGCGGGTCGTGGTGGCTCGCCGTGTTTCCCGGCGCGGCGTTGGTCATCGTCGTGCTGTTGTTCGACGGCATGGGGGCGTGCCTGCGCAGCCTTGCGAGCGGAGCGGAGGTGCAGCGATGAGGGTGGGGGAAGACGCTTTCGTGGCGCATGGCCCGCATGGTTCCGAGCAGTTTCATCACCATCACAGTCATGCGGCTGCGTCGCGCCACCCGGGTGAGCACCATTTGCTCTCGGTGGAGGATCTGACCGTGTCATTCGATATGTACGATGCCGATGCCCCCTACTTCTCTGCGCGGCTCGAACCCGTCGAGGTGTTGCACGGCCTCTCGCTTTCGGTTCATACCAACGAGGTGCTGGCACTGGTGGGGGCGAGCGGCTCGGGCAAGACCGTCCTCGCAGACGCCCTCATGGGTCGGTTCGCACCGAACGCCACGGTGCGCGGCCGCATATGGTTCGACGGCCGCGCACTCGACGCGCGGTCGCTGAAAGAGCTGCGTGGGCGCGCTATCGCCATGGTGCCCCAGAGCGTGACCAACCTCGACCCGTTGATGCGCGTGGGCGCCCAGGTGCGCGGCGTCGCACGCGGGTCCTCTCGCATCGAGCGGTCGGCGGACCGGCGCCGCCGCATGCGGCGGCAGCGCGAGCTGTTCGCACGCTATGGTCTCGACGAGGGTGTTGAGCGGCTGTATCCCCATGAGCTTTCCGGCGGCATGGCGCGGCGCGTCTTGCTCATGTGCGCGCTCATGGAGGAGCCGCGGGTGCTCATCGCCGACGAGCCCACGCCCGGCCTGGACCTGGACCTGGCGGTGCGCGCCGTTGACGACCTGCGCACGTTTGCCAACGAGGGAGGCGGCGTGCTGCTCATCACGCATGATATCGAGCTCGCCCTGCGCGTGAGCGACCGCGTGGCGATCTTTCACGACGGCGCGGTGGTTGAGGAGACCGCGGTGGAGAGCTTCCGCGACCCGAAATTGTTGCGTCATCCGTTTACGCGTGCGCTCTGGCACGCGCTACCCGAGCACGATTTCTGCGCGCGTGATTTGCGCGCAGGGGAGGAGGGGCTATGAGCCTGATCGCTGCCGATGTGGCCATCGGCTACCCGGGCCGGGCCCCGCTGGCATCCGGGTTATCCCTTTCCGTCGAGCCCGGCGAGCGATTGGCGCTTCTAGCTCCCTCCGGGTTTGGTAAGAGCACGCTCTGCCGCGTTCTGAGTGGATTTATGGCCCCGATGCGCGGTGAGGTGAGGGTTGATGGCCTTCGGATCCCAGAGCCTGGTTGCAGGGCCGTTCAGCAGCTTTGGCAGCATCCCGAGCAGGCGTTCGACCCCCGGCTGCGCATGCGTCGCAGCCTTGCCGAGGCGGGTGGCCTAGAGGGCGATCGCTGGGACCTGCTGAGCGAGCGATTCGGGCTATCGGCCGCATGGCTCTCGCGGTTTCCCGCGGAGCTGTCCGGCGGCGAGCTTATGAGGTGCTGCATCGTACGGGCGCTCATGGTATCCCCGCGCTACCTCATTGCCGACGAGGCGACGGCCATGTTGGATGCCGTCACGCAGGCGCAGCTCGTCCGCGCGCTCATCGATACGCAGGAAGAGGAGGGCATGGGCATGATCTTCGTCTCCCACTCGCCCTCGCTGGTGCGGCGCGTGGCTACGCGGAGCATCGACCTGCAGCAGTTTGTCTCTGACCCGTCGCTCGCTAAGCTTAAACGGGGTTCGAACGCACCGCTATCTACCTGGGCAATCCACAAGGTGCACACAAAATAGGGATTCCCGAAAGAAAAGTGTTGCACTGAAGGGGGGACTCCCGTAATATTCTTTCTCGCGCAGAGGAGCGCAGACAACAACCAATTGGGATGTCGTCTAATGGCAGGACAGCGGATTCTGGTTCCGTCAATGGGGGTTCGACTCCCTCCATCCCAGCCAGTTGCTTGTTCTCCTAGTGCTCACGGCCCGTTCGTCTAGCGGTTCAGGACGCCGCCCTCTCAAGGCGGAGATCACCGGTTCGAATCCGGTACGGGCTACCA
>NZ_JADNJJ010000052.1:0-26036 GCF_015554865.1 Collinsella sp. D33t1_170424_A12
TGCAGCGAAGACGAGCATCGCCGACGCCAGCGCTATCCCCACCAACAGCGGCGCATCGCCGCCCAGGCCGGCCGTCACGGCCGCCTGTCCGAGCCCGGGATACGAGAACACCTGCTCGACCAGAATCGAACCGCCGAACAGCTCGCCGATGGACGCCAGATGCAGCGTGACGGCGGGCAGGGCGATGTTTCGCAACCCATGGCGGAACAGGGCGCTCCCCTCGCCCTCGCCGCGGCTCGCGGCGAAGCGCATATAATCGCTTTGAAGCGCGTCGATGCACTTCTCGCGGGTATGCAAGGCCACGGGTGCGATCCCCGTGAGCGAGAGCACGATCGCGGGCAACACAAGGTGATGCAGGCGGCTCAACGCGTCCACGTCCCGGGCCGCCATGCCGATAGGGGCCGCGAACCCGATGGGGAACCACCCCAACCCCACGGCGAAGACCATCAGAAACAGCAGGCCCAGCCAAAACGCCGGTGTAGCCGTGAGCGCGTAGCAGACGGCCTTGATGACGCGATCCACCGCGGTACCCCGCCGCGCGCCGGCGACCAGCCCCAGCGCGAACCCGAGGGCACCCGAAAGCAGCCATGCGACCGCGAGCAAGGCTCCCGAGGAAGCCAGACGCTCCCCCACCACCGTTACTACGGGCGCGTTGAACCGCAGACTGTATCCGAAGTCGCCTCGCAGCGCCCCGGCAAGCCAGCTGCCGAACCTCTCGAGCACGGGCCGGCCCGCACCCCAATACTCGGCCAGCGCAGCGCGTTTCTGGGCGCTCATGGCGAGATAGGCTGCTTGCCCCACGTTGGCCTGCACGGGATCGATAGGCGAAAGCCCAACCAAAACGAACGTGATGATGCTCACAGCGCCCAGGAGCGCCACGAAGCGGAGCGGCAGCCGGAGCCACCATGGCAGACGGGGCACATGCCTCATGCCGTCCCACCCTTTCAGACGAAGACGCCGCTTTTTCGGATGCAGTCCTTCCGGAAAGCGGCACGCAGCTGCTACTTCCACGCCCACGCGTCGACGTTGTTCACGAGCGACCAGCCGTGGCCGTGCGGATGCGGCTTTTGACCGGCAACGTCCAGCCCATCGCGCTTCCAATACAGATGGTCGACGTTGGCCATCCAGCACCACGTCGAAGCGCCCTGCGGCGCCACGCCCTCCTCGCCATCCCACATGGCCTTCTTCCAATACGGATACGACGCCTCCAGGTCGGTCTGGGCCAGCGCCTCGTCAAGGTAGGCATCGACCATCGCGTTCTCGTAGCACGGGTAGTTGCCCCAGCCCGTGGAGTAATGCAGCTCGTACACCTCCACGGGAGCATTGGAACCCCAACCCCACAGCACGGGGCTCTCGAACTGGTGCAGGTAGATCTCGTCCCAGCTGCTGCCACGCGGCGCGGCGTCTATACCCAGCTCGTGCAGCTGCTGGCACAACTCGTTGACCATAGCCTGTCGAGAGGAATCATCGGAGGAGTACCACACGTCGAAAGCCGCGCGGACGCCGTCCTTCCAGCGGACGCCGCCGTCATCCAGCTTCCAACCCGCCTCGTCCAGAAGCGCACACGCCCCATCGCGGTCGAACTCGACAGCCATGTCCTCGCTCGACCACGGCATGCCGTCGCCCACGCTGTATGCCACGCGACCGTAGCCGTTGAGCACATGGTCGATGATCGCCTGGCGGTCGATGCCCATATTGATGGCACGGCGAACGGCGACATCGCAGGTCACGTCGTTGCCCATGGCGTAGGCGATATCGCCTTCAAGCACCTTGGTCCCGCCGGCGGGGACGGTGGGGAGCGAGATGCCGCGCGAGTCGACGGTGCGGTACGCCACGAGCTCGTAGCCGTCGACCGTCTGGTCCGAGTGCGTCGGGTAGGTAAAGGCCACGTCGACCTGACCGGAGCGCACGGCGGCCAGCGCCGCATCCTCCTCCATGAATACGACGACGACGCGCTCCATCGAAGGCGCGGGTCCGTAGTAGCGCGGATTTGCCGCGAAGATCACCTGCTGGCCTTCGTCCCACTGCTCCAGCACGTAGCGCCCGGACCCAATAGGGCTGGCTCCATAGCCCTCGCCATACGACGCCTCGGGGACGATGCCCAGCACGGCGAGCGTATAGAGCAACGCGTTATACGGCTTGGTGAGATGAAGCTCGACGGTATGGTCGCCGGTAGCGACCGCCTCCCTCACCATGGAAAGGTCCGCCTCGGACGTATCGCCGTGAGCCACCGCGTTAACCGTGAACGCCACGTCCTGGGCGCGCAGCGGCTCGCCGTTCGAGAACACGACGTCGTCTCGCAAGTCGAACGTCCACACCATGCCGTCTGCGGAGCATACGAACGATCGAGCGAGGTCTCCGGTGATGTTCATCTCGTCATCGGTGGTCACGAGCGTGGACTGGATAAGCGGTTCATGCACGTGCTCGCCGCAACCCCAGGCAACCAGGGGGTCGAAGCCGGCGGCCGGCTCGCAGCTGGCGTTCATGGCCACCGTCACCGTCTTCTTTGAGTCGATCGGGGCGGCCGAGCCGGCGCCCTGCGCATCATCGCGCCCGGCGCAGCCCTCGAGGGAACCAAGTGCCGCCATGCCGCAGGCACCAGCCATAAGACCGAAAACCGCACGACGCGGCACGGGACGGGAAAGAGTGGACGACATATGCGCTCCAATCGTGTTACGAGTTCATTCATTCGTGCTACGCACGGTGTGAACGATGCTACCCCGCTTCATACGTGCAGGCAATAACACATGGTAGCGATATATGTAAAGAGGCGACGGCGCCCTACGCGAGGCCGAGGTACGCCAGAAGCGACTGCGCTTCGTTACGCACCCGCCCGTCCATAACGGCTTGCAGGGCGCGCTCGAGTAGCTCGCCCAGGCGCGGACCCGGACGAACGCCGGCATCGATAAGATCGCGTCCGCCGATGGCGAGCATCTTCACGCTATAGGCGTCGCCATTGGCTACCAGCTCGCGCACCATCTCGCGCATGCGCTCGATTTCTTCGACGTAATAGAAACACGAGGGAGCTTTGCCCAGGGTATCGGCGCGCTTGAGGTCGAACAGCTCGCCCATAAGACGAGCGACATCGCACCCCGCGCGATCGAACAACTGCATAGCGTGAAGCAAGCTCGTGCGCTCGGGCTCTACCGGCATATCGTGATAGCGTATGAGCGTGCAGGCGTCGCGAACCAGCATGTCGCTCAGGCCCAGACGACGCATGATGGACCGCGCCATCTTCGCCCCCTCCTCCGGATGCCCGTAGAAGTGACCGCGACCGCCCGCATCCTGCGTAAAGCACGCAGGCTTACCAACGTCGTGCAGGCACGCCGCCCACATAAGCGAAAGCGATGCTTCGCTATCGGGGTCGCCGCCATCTATGCGGAAGCGGGAAAGCTCGCCGGCGACCGTGAGGGCGCGGGCGATATGCTCGTAGACCGAGAAGGCATGGTAGGGGCTGCACTGATCGAAATCGCGAGCCGCGGCCAACTCGGGGATCGCGGCGCATATCAGCTCCGGATAGCGCAGCATGGCGTCGCCACCGTGACGTGTGGCGAGGATACCGCACATCTCTATGCCGACGCGCTCGTTGGCGACGGCATCCAACAAGGGTGCGCATTCGGCGAGCGCGGCGCACGTGGCGGGCTCTATAGCAAAATCGAGACGGCAGGCAAACCGCACGGCGCGCAGCATGCGCAGGGCGTCTTCGCGAAAACGCACGGCGGGCTCACCGACGGCGCGAATAACACGAGCCTGAATATCACCGCGACCATCGAAGAGGTCGAGCACGCCGCGCTCGGGATGCCAGGCCATGGCATTCACGGTGAAATCACGACGCGCAAGATCCTCGGAAATGGTGCCGGCACGCACCACCTCATCCGGATGGCGGCCGTCGGTGTAGAACCCGTCCAACCGATACGTCGTGACCTCGATGCGCTCGCCTTCGACAACGGCCGTGATGCCGCCGAACTTGATGCCGCTGCGAACGACATCGATATCGGCGGACAGAAGGGCGCGCTCCGATTCCTCCCAGGAGCCCGAGCAGCACATATCGACATCGTGACTCGGTACACCCATGATGGCATCGCGCACCCAGCCACCCACATACCAGGCCTCAAGCCCGGCGCTCTCGAGCGCGCGAAGCACGCGCAGCGAGGCGGCGGACGGGACCACGCCCTCCAGCGAGCACGAATTATCAGAACGATACGCGTTCACAGCCATACCAACTCCTTTAGTCGTTGGTTTAGTATAGCCGCCCAGCGCGAGCCTCGCACACCAGGCGAGGGCAAAGAAAATGGGCCGCCGGATACCCGACGGCCCATGCAAACTCTAACGGCGCGGATACGGCTACAGGAACCGTATCGTATACAGCCTTTACAGACGCGGAAGCTTGCGAACGGCGATGCGCTTGCTGTACTCCTCGACATTGGCGAAATCGCCCAGGCCGACGCTTTCGGCGACGTTGGCACCGGTGGCAAGCGCGAGCTTGAGCGCCTCCTCGACGTTGTCGCGGTCGTCGTACCACTTGTGCAGGAACGCTGCGAGCGTGGAGTCGCCGGCGCATACAGAGGAGACGAGCTTGATGTTGAACTGGCGCTGGGCGTACCAGATATCCTCGCCGTTGGAGAAGTACGCGGAGCCGCGGCTACCCATGGTGAGCAGGACATTCTGGATGCCGATCTCGTGGGCCATGGCGAGCGCGCGACGAGCATCGTCATCGGTATCGATGGTCACGCCGAAGATCTCGCGCATCTCATGATGGTTCGGCTTGATGAGCAGCGGCTTCTTAACAGCCAGCTCCTTCAGCTTGTTGCTGGACAGGTCCAGCACGACGTCGGCGCCACGGGCCTGAGCGTGATCCATAACCTTGTCCAGGAAGTCCTTAGACGCGCGCGGCGGCACGGAGCCGGACACGACGAGGCAATCGAGGTTGCCGGCGGTGTCCAGGATCTTGAAGAGCTCCTGCTCGTGCTGCGGGGTGATGGGCGCACCGGGATTGAGGACGCCGTACTCGTTCTCACCGTCGTTGATGTAGGCGCAGATGCGCGTGATACCGTCGACCCACACCGGTCGGCACAGGCAACCCATGTTCATGGTCTCCTCGACGATGAACTTACCGGTGAAGCCGGCGAAGAAGCCCAGGGCAACGGAGTCGACGCCGAACTTCTTGAACGCGTAAGACACGTCCAGGCCCTTGCCGTTCGGCGTGTAGTTCGCAGAGCCAGAACGGACGTTCTCGCCCGGAACCAGGCCGTTGCAAGAAACGGTCATATCGACTGCAGGATTTGCGGTCAGAGTGTAAAACATATAGCCCCCTTTTTTAGAACGGGCCGATTCCAAGCGATTCGCCGTCAACGGCACGTTCCTAAAATCACATGAATCGAAGCGGCGCCCTAGCGAGCGGCCTCCTCGAGAATCGCCTTGACCTCCTCGGCCGTCGAGCAGGACAGAGCACGCTCGGCAAGCGCGTCGCAGTCGGCCTTGCTCCACTGGGAGATGGTCTTACGAGCGCGCAGGATGCTCGGCGCGGACATGGAGAACTCCTCCAGGCCGAACGAGATCAGCAGCGGCTCGAGCAGCGGATCGGCAGCAGCCTCGCCACACATGCCCACCATGATGCCGGCCTTCACACCGCTCTCGATGATGTTCTTGATCGAGCGCAGAACCGACGGGTAGTACACCTGGTAGAGGTTGGAGATGTGGTCGTTACCGCGGTCGGCGCACATGGTGTAGCCGATGAGGTCGTTGGTGCCGATGGAGAAGAAGTCGGCCTCCTCGGCGAGCTTATCGGCGATGAGGGAGGCAGCCGGGGTCTCCATCATGACGCCGACCTCGATGTTCTCGTCGTACTTCATGCCCTCGGCCTCGAGCTCGGCCTTGCACTCCTCGACGAGCGCCTTGACAGCACGGACCTCCTCGACGCAGGTGACCAGCGGGATCATGATCTTGACGTCGCCGAAGGCGCCGGCGCGCAGCAGGGCGCGGAGCTGGACCTTGTACTGGTCGGCGTTCTCGAGGCAGTAGCGCACGGCGCGGAAGCCCATGAAGGGGTTCTCCTCCTTCTCCATATGGAGGTAGGGGATCTCCTTGTCGCCGCCCACATCGAGCGTACGGATGATGACCGGAGCGCCCTTGAGGGCGGTAGCGACCTTGCGGTAGGCCTGGAACTGCTCCTCCTCGGAAGGAAGCTCGGTGGCATCCATGAACAGGAACTCGGAACGGAACAGGCCGATAGCCTCGGCATCGTGGTCGAGTGCGTTGGCCACGTCGTCCGGGCTACCGATGTTGCAGGCGAGGATCTTCTTGATGCCGTCGGCGGTGACGGTCTCCTTGCCGCGGAAGGCCTCGAGGGCGGCCTTCTCGGCGGCGAACTCCTCGGCCTTGGCCGTGTACTCGGAAAGGACGGCCTCATCGGGATCGGCGATGACGACGCCCTTGGAGCCGTCGACGATGGCGGTCATGCCGTTGCGCAGCGCAGAGCAGCTGTTGGCAACGGAGAGGACTGCGGGAATCTCGAGGGCGCGGGCGATGATGGCGGAGTGGGAGGTACGGCCACCGGTCTCGGTAACGATGCCGGCGACGTGCTCCTTGTCGATGGTAGCCGTCATGGACGGAGTCAGGTCATGAACGACGACCACGGTGTTCTCGGGAAGAACGGAGAGGTCGACGACCTCGACGCCCAGCAGCTCGGCCAGGATGCCGGTGCGGATGTCGGCGATGTCGGCGGCGCGCAGGCGGAACATCTCGTCATCCATGGACAGGAACATGTTCTCGAACATGGTGCTGGTGTCCACGAGGGCCTGCTCGGCGCAGGTGCCACCGTCGATGGCCATGTTGATGCCGTCGGTCATGCCCGGGTCCTGCGCAAGCACGATGTGGCCGGCCATGATCTCGGCCTCGGCCTCGCCCACGGCGACCTTCATGTGGTCGGCCTGGGCCTGGGTCTTCTCGCAGAAGACGGCGAGCGCGGCCTGGTAGCGCTCCTTCTCAGCAGCGACGTCGGTGACCTCATGGGGTTCAAAAGTCAGGTCGGGATCGACGGCCACCATGACGGTGCCGATACCGATGCCCTCAGAAGCGTTGACTCCCTGGTACATTCCCATTTCCTCTCTCCGTGCGGCCCGGCGGGAACCGAACCGCTACAAAAAGCAGGCGTCCACGACCGTAGACGCCTGCGTACATTGCTATGAACTTACTTGTTCAATGGTCAAGCCCGCGGGCGAGTTACTCGCCGAGACCGCTCTTGATGAGCTCGATAGCCTGGGCCAGAGCCTCGGCCTCGTCGGCGCCGTCGCACTTAACCTCGACCTCGGTGCCGCAGGGGATGCCAGCAGCCATGAGAGCCATGGGGCTCTTGCCGTTGACCTCCTTATCGGGGGTGACGACGGTCACGTCGCAGGCGAACTTGCCCATGGTGGACGCGAAGAGACCAGCGGGACGCATGTGCAGACCCTGGGGATTGATGAGGGTGGCCTTCTCAGAAACCATAACTGACTCCTTTTCAACATGCCTTGCGGCGCGATGCCATGGGGCACGATATAAGACGGAATTATTCTACCGCATACAGGGATAAAAACCATGCAGAACACGGGATTAGTCTGCAACGCGATCGCCATTCGAAGCGTTTTCCCAGCTTATGCGCATTCATGTGAGATTCAAATGGCCGCATGGCGCCGCCGAAACACCCAAGGAAAACCCGCAGCACCGCACCCGGACCGGGCTGCTTAAGCCAGGCGATCGTTGACAAGCGCCGCTACAAGTTCGGGCCCGTCCTCGGCCTTCATCGCAGCGCGAAAAGCATCGTCCATAAGGGCTTCGGCCACTTTGGAAAGCACCATGAGATGCGACGTCCCGGCATTGACCTCGGGGATGAGCAGGGCGATCGCCACGGTGACGGGCAGGTCGTCCATGGTGCCCCAGCCCTCGATGCCCACGGGATCTTTCAGGATGAGAACTGAAGCCTCGCACACCGATGAGCTTTTCGCATGTGGAACCGCGAACCCGTCGACCATGCCCGTATCGCCCTCGAGCTCGCGCGCGATAAAGGCACGATAGAGCTCGTCGGCATCGGTTGCCAACCCCAGGTCCACGGCGACGCGGGCAAGATGCAGGAGCGCGTTATCGCGCGTGACCAAACCCTCGGCGGAAATCACCTGGTGCGCCTTGACGAACTCGCAAGCAGGCGTCGCGGCTGGCTGCCCTTCCAATTCCGAAGGCCCGGCTCCATCGCCGCGCCGCTGCCCATCATGCATAGTAAAGAACCCCACGCCTGACCCTCGATTCATTGCTCGCAAACTTCATCGCCCAGGATATGAACTAAAAAAATATAGCACGCTCGGATATCGGGCGGCCACTTCGGCGCATCCATCGATTCGTTTTTGTCCCGGCGCCCCGCTTTCGTCTATAATCACACCTACGCGCCGTTAGCTCAGCTGGATAGAGCAGGGGACTTCTAATCCCAAGGCCGTAGGTTCGAATCCTATACGGCGCACCAGAGATTGAAACGCCCGAATCACGTGCAGGTTCGGGCGTTTTTCTTGCCCGCGCAGGATTCGGACCGGGAGGTCGCGAGCCTGAGGAAACGCGCGAGCGTTTCCCAGCGAGCGTGCCGAGGCGTCTGTCGCCCATGGAGCATCTTCGAGTACAATACCCCGAATAATCGAGACCCTCGCCGCGCACTGCGCCGCGGAACTCGAACAAGGAGCCTATTCTCAAGGAGACTTCCGTGACACATCAAGAGCATCCATCGACTACCCTATCGAGGCGCGCGCTGCTTGCAAGCGCCGGCGCCCTCGGCGCCATCGCGGCAGCGCCCAAGGCAGCGCAGGCGTCCGAGACCTCGAGTGCCCACGTCCATCTCGCCTCATTCGAGGAATACGTAGCTTGGGCCAACGAAAACTATCAACCCGACCCGCTGGGTCATATGGGCTCTGACGCCGCGACGCTCGCCTTTCGTGGATGGCGCGACCACCAATGGAAGGAAACCGCCGAAGGCAAAACGTTCATCGACGGAAATGGACGCGTATTCGCCTCCCCCGCCGTCGAGGTGATCGATGTATCCGAACACCAGCGGACCATCGACTGGGATGCCGTCAAGCGCTCCGGCGTGGACGCCGCGATCCTGCGCTGCGGTTACGGCATCGGCAACGAGGACGCATCGTTCGCGCGCAACCTTCGTGAATGCGAGCGTATCGGCATGCCCTACGGCGTCTACCTCTTCAGCTACGCCTACGATGCCGACTTCGCCGCGAAAGAGGGCGGGTGGACGGCGGAGCTTCTCAAGCGCTACGACGCAAAACCAACGCTTCCCGTTTATTACGACCTTGAAACTTGGACCTGGACGGGCCACAAGCCGCCCTCGGACACAAAGACCTACGAGGCTATCGTGGACGCCTACTTCAACGCCATGGACACAGCGGGCTTCGCAAACGTCTCCATCTACAGCTACGCAGGCCTCCTGCTGAAGGGCGCCCTGAAAAGCCCCGCTATATGGAAGCGGACGAGCTGGGTGGCGCAATACGCCGCGGAGCTCGAGTTTGATTTCAAGATGCATGCTTCCGACTTCCATGGGTGGCAATACACCGATATGGGCGTCGTGGACGGCATCTCGGGCTCCGTTGACATCAATGCGTTCACGCCCTTCAACCTGTATGGCTTCAACGACGTCACACCTGCAACGCCCCATCACGAGGACATCGGTTGGCTGAAAAAACAGGGCATCACGACGGGGTTCCCCGACGGATCTTTCCGCGGCGAGGCAAACGTTACGCGCCAGGATATGGCGGCGCTGCTCTACCGGACCGCCGGGAAACCCGCCTACACGCCCAGCAAGGCGGACCTCGAGCGGTTCGCCGACATCACGCCCGCGACGCCGCATTTCAAAGAGATCTGCTGGCTGGGTTCGGAGGGCATCGCGCAGGGATGGACCGATCGCACCTATCGAGGATTGAACACGGTAGCGCGCCAGGATATGGCGGCCTTCCTCTATCGACTCGCGGGCTCGCCGAGCTTCGCGCCAGGCTCCGACGACGTCCACCGCTTCGCCGACGTCACTTCCGCGACACCTCACGCCCGGGAAATCTGGTGGCTCGCCGGCACGGGCGTCACCGAGGGATTCCACGACGGCACGTTCCGCGGACTCGCTCCCGTCACTCGTCAGGATATGGCCGCGTTCCTGCATAGGCTGAGCACGTATCTCGGCGGGGTGTTCCCGTTAAACTAGCTCGAAAAAGAGACGAATCGCCTCTTTTTCATTTGATAATGAAGCCACGGGCTCTTTCTATCATGCTGAAGCAATGTCATGCATGCAAGCCGCGATAACGTCATATATTGCATGCAAGCTAGGAAGGAGCCCGCAATGGAATGTGCCCGCATCGCCAAACCAAACAGAAGAATAATAACGTTGATAGGCTGCTGCATTACAACGGCCATCTTATTCGCTATGCTCGCGACCAGAGCATGGGCGTCACCGATCGCGAGCGGGTCGTTCCCTGATGTCAACGCGTCTACGCCGCATGCCGAGGATATCGCATGGCTGGCCGAGAACAGAATCTCGACCGGTTTTCCCGACGGCACCTTCCTCGGCGGCGACGCGGTGACGCGTCAGGACATGGCCGCGTTTTTGCGCCGACTCGCCCGCCTCATGGGCGACGAGAGCGCTGCGGAGTCCAAGACGTACGCCTGCACCTTCACGGACGTCACGGACGCAACGCCCCACGCCGACGACATCGCGTGGCTGGCCGAGACCGGCATCTCCACGGGATACCCCGATAACACGTTTCGCGGCATGGCGGCGGTATGCCGCCAGGACATGGCAGCGTTCCTGCGCCGCCTGGCTGCACGCGAGGGCGTGGGGGGCGCAGCGAGCTGGAGCGGCGAGCCCGGCGGCTTCCCCGATGTGGGCGCGACGGCCGACCATGCCGCCGACATCGCGTGGCTCGCGGCGACGGGCGTCTCCACCGGCTACCCCGACGGCACCTTCCGCGGCATGGCAGCCGTAGCGCGCCAAGATATGGCGGCATTCCTGCACCGCCTCAACAAGCTTCCGCAGGACGGGCCGGGCGAGCCGCCCTCCTATGCCGAATGGGCAGCTCGCATGGTGAACGCGCTGGAAAACGACGACACCTCACTGGACCTCTCTGAGGAAAACCTGGCAGACGCCTGGAACGAGGCGAAGCGCATCGGCATCATCCCCTTCGATGTCGAAGACCGCGACGCTGACGCAACCAGGGATTTCGCTCTCTGCTGTGCAGCACTGACCTGCGGATTCACCGACGGGGGCATCGAAAGCGACGCCCCCGACGCAAGCGCGTCGAAGCATCCCGCGCTCATCGACGCCGCCATCAAGGCGGGCATCGGCGAAGCGGATCCGGACGGAAAGGTCCGCCCGGGCGACGCCGTAACCGGAAGCGAGGCCGATGCGGCCGAGGCGCGCGTGCAGGAGCTGCTCGCCACGCCCGCAACGTCGGAGCCGATGTCGAGCTGGAAGCCCGCATCGGACGTCGAAGAGATCGCCGACGCCGTAGCGGACGGCGAGCGCTATATCGTCCCGGTGCCCGTCAGCGATATCAAGACGGGCGACAAGGTCATCCTCGAGCCGAGCGACGCGATGCCGCTGGGCGCCGCCGGCACCATTCAATCCGTCGAGGACGCGGGTGCCGGCAACGCCCGCATCGCGATCAAGCAGGCGACCTCGCTCGATGAAGTGTTCGACGAGGTCCACGTAGAGGCGATAAGCGTACCCTTGGAGCTGGGCGTCGCCGCGCGGACCGCGGGTCTCGACGAGCGCTCGAACGAGCGCATCTCGGGTGCCTACGAGATTCCGTTCTCATACCATCCTTCCGAAGAGGTATCGATCGACGGCAACATAACGGTGTCCGCAACCCTCAAGATCGATTGGAAGAAGGGCCTTGCCCCCTCTCGGGTGACCGCCGTGCTCTCCCCCAGCGCCTCTCTTAAAGTGAAGGCCTTGCTCGAGCAGGATTTCGACGGTGTAGAGATATCGCTGCTACCCGTAGACCTCTCCATTCCACTTGGCATCACGGGCGCATCCATCGACTTCAATGCAACCCTCGCGCCTTCGTTGAGCGGACACTTATCCTTGAGCACGTCGGCGCACTTCTCCGCCGGAGTGGACTACTTCGACGGTCATTTCCGCGCCGTTCGCGACGCCGACATCGACATGCCCGAGCTGGAAGGAGAACTCACCTTCGACCTCGGCCCCAACGCCGGCTTCGCGTTCTTCGGCATCGACATTGCCTCCATCCAACCGAAGATCATCCCCGGTATCTGGGGGCGTATGGATTTCCGCGAGACCGGTATGGTGTGCTCCGATGTGGCGGCGTATGTCGGAGTTGGAATAACCGGCAGACTCGACATCCTCGATCCGTTCAGCGCGTTCATCAAGAACACGTTCGACTTCGTGCAGATCGGGCGCGAAGAGACCCCGCTCAAGTGGGACTTGCACTGGGAAGACGGACGCCTCGTACCGGAATGCACTTACATACCAGGAGGCAAGCCCGAAGACAACAAGGAAAATGAAGCGGCGCACGCTGCATTCGGACGAGTTCTCAATGATTACAGGCAGTTATTCGCTCAATACGCGAACGCCATCGCATCTGCGGGGCAATCCGGAATCATGCTTCCCAACGATCGGCCATTAGCATGGACGGGCGATTACTCTTTTTCACCAAGCGTTAAAGGAGTTAAGTATGCCTATGTTGACCTAAATCATGACGAAATCGATGAGCTGGTGATAACCCTGGACGATACCCGATTCGTCGATGACGTCCATGACGCTAACATCGTTTTATGCGCTTTTGGATACTCCGATGGCAGCATCGTAAGATTTGCCGAATCGATCGTTCGAGGCTCTTATTGGCTCAACAAAGACGGGACAATTGGCAACTACGGTTCGGGAGGATTCGATACCGGAGCCATTGAGATTCAACGATGGGACGGAAGGAAGCTGAAAGTCGACTCGTCTCTGGACTGGACATATGTGAATCCTGAAGACCGAGGTGGTCAAACGAGTCCCTACCAGCTGAAAACCCTCAAGGACGGCAAGGAACGACAGGAGATTGTGACTTATAAGGAATGCGTGAATCGAGTGGATGCATTTCTCGCCGAACACCGTGACTACGCTAAGGTTGAATGGAAAGGCCTGAGCGTATAACCGCGTTCCTTGATGCCGCCATCGATCAGCTTTCATCAGCATCAGACACGTTGACATAGGCCATGCCATAGCTCAGCTCGCCCGAGGAGCCTCGGAGATTCCTCCAGGGCTCCTCGCATTCAATCCCTCCCCCTACACCCGCCCCGCCCAATCGTTATCACACTTTAATGCGCGAAAGCAGCATGCGAGGTACGTTGGAAGCATTGGGGTGTCCACGGAACCCAGCGACCGCAGTGCCGTACGCAACCACGGACACCGAAGCTTCTCATAGGGAAGGGAGAACGATGAGAAGAAGGTTTTCGCAGGCCGTGCTCTGGATAGCAGTAGCGCTCTGCATCTGTGCCCTGCCACTCGCGGCGAACGGCGCCTCGTGGGGAGGCACCGTGCTCTCCAAGGGCCTTGTCTACGATGACGCCTACGGTGTGGTCAACGGCAACGCACTGATGTACAAGTCCATCAACGATTCCGACGGCCAGGCGGCCGCCGAGCTTGACCTCGTTGCGTCTGATGGTTCGGTTTTATTTAAGACCGGCTTCACCTTCGACGAATGGGGGTTCATTTCTCCCCATAGCAGCTATCGCTATATTCCAGCCAACAAATACGGAGGAAGCAACGCCGCGCACAGCAGCGGATTCGAAACGTGTATGGGCGGCCTTATAGTTGTTGACACCACGACCGATAAAATCTGCTACGTGAACAACAAAGGCACCATCATCACAAAAGATCATGATGCCATCGTTGCAATCCCATCGGGAGAGCGCATCCTGACTGCACGCGCCGAAAATGGCGCGCTTTCATTCAGCCTGCTCGACACCAACGGCACCCTCATAGATAGCGCACATGGCTTCGAAGGTATGGGCACTTTTTACAATATGGCATATAGAGATGGCATCGTTTCAATATCCGTAAGCAATACGTACGATGGAACCATAACGATTGAAAACGATACGATCGTCCTACACGAAGATCTGCGAATCGATCCAGGTGGCCCCGCCACGGTTATTGAGCAAAGCGGCTACAAAGTAGAAATAACCGGTGACGGGGACGCCGTCTTCACCCGACCTGATGGCACGGTGAAAACAATCGAAGGAGATTTTAATTATGTGCGGGTGGCCTGGATGCACAATGGCATCGACGTTGGCATTACCGCAGGCGGCAGCCGCTCCGGCAGTCTGGATTCACCAGAAAGATTCTTCATACTCGATGGTACGGAGATTTTTAACGGGAAAGACTACAACCAAGTAACTAAGCTCGAAAACGAAGACGCCTACCTCTGCTTTCAGATGATCGAAAACCCGCAAAGCCACGAAAGCACATATAGATATTGCATAGACCACTTAAATACGGGCGCGATACAGGAACTGCCCTACCTGCGCGACATTCACTACGATGTGGTTGGAAGCTATATCGCTGAGAAGCAAAGCGATCCCGCCGATGCAACCTACGGGGGAGGCTATAGCTATACAACCAAGATCATCGATGCCAACGGACGCACGATCAAATCGTACAAGCCGTCAGAGCACTGGACGCTATCGATTGCTCCAATAGAGCACCCAACAACAGATGAAGCCATTTACATATTTGCAGATGCTCGATATGTACTCAAAGAAGAACAGGCCAAAGATGGGTTCTTTACAGAATGCGGCAAGACTCGATACCTTTCAAAAGACCTGACGACGCTCAAGGAATTCGACGGCAGTCTTTCCGTTTATCTCGATATTGAGATTGAAGGCGAATCCGTATTTCCACTCTCCTTGAACTCCGAACATGCTTGGACTCCCAGTGTCCTGTACGACCGCGACCTCGAACCCGTCACCTATCATGGCATGCAGCGCGTGATAGCGAACAGCGCCGCGGAGCGCGGAGGCCTGGCTTACGTCACGGACGGCAAAGGCCGCTACGGTGCACTCGACGCATCGGGCAACCCTGTGATCCCGATCGAGTTCGAAGCAATCTGTGACGCCGGCGAAAACCTGGACGACTCCACCATCCTGGTGAAGCGCGACGGCAGATGGTACTTCATGGACGTGACGGGGCGGGGGCCGCAGCCCCAGGCACCCTCCTTCAGCGACGTGGTCGCCGGCGAGACGCCCCACGCCGAGCACATCGCCTGGCTCGCCGCCAGCGGCGTTTCCAAGGGCTGGGGCAACGGCGACGGCACCTCCTCCTTCCGCCCCTATGCCGAGGTCGCCCGCTGCGACATGGCGGCGTTCCTCTACCGTATGGCGGGCGAGCCCGCCTTCGAGCCCACGGCGGGGCAGCGCGCCGCGTTTTCCGACGTGGACGGCGGGACCCCGCACGCCCGCGAGGTCTGGTGGCTCGCGGCGCAGGGCATCTCCGCCGGATGGGACGAGGCGGACGGCACCAGGACCTTCCGCCCCTACGAGACGGTGAAGCGCTGCGACATGGCCGCGTTCCTGAACCGCCTCGTCAAGAACGCCGGGAAGCCGGCGGGAGCCGGCTCGCCCTTCACCGACGTCGTCGACACGACCCCGCACCGGGCCGCGGTGCTGTGGCTCGCCTCGAACGAGGTCTCCAAGGGCTGGACCGAGCCGGACGGCGCGATGACCTTCCGCCCCCACGAGACGGTGAAGCGCGCCGATATGGCCGCGTTCCTGCACCGCATGGACGAGAAGGGGCTGATGGGCGAATCCTAACCTACGCGAGCACCGACGAACAGGCCCGTCTATAGCAATGCGCCCGCCACAGATGAGCTCCGCGGCGGGCGCCACGGCAATTTGAGCAGCACGAGATCGTTCAAATCCGAAAACTAGCTGCGATACATCCCGCTACACAAAAGGTGCCCGTCGGCTACAAACCGACGGGCACTCTTACGTTAAAGAACCTGTGATCACGTGGGGCTCAACGCCACGAGCTCGATCGGAACCGGCGCGGCTACTCCGCGGGCAGCAGGCCGTAATCGGACATGCGATGCAGGAAAGCCGACATGTCGCAGCGAACGACGATGTTGTACGGACGGAACGTCTTGGATCCATCGGACTCATTCCAGCCCGTGGAAATGCCAGAGGAGGCGAGCCAGAAGATCTCGTTCGCATGCGGGGTGCTGGCGTTCACGTCGCGGAACGCCGCGCGCTCGGAAGCATTGGGCTCGAACGCAGGCGAACCAGCAAGGCGATACAGGAACGCGGCCATGTCGCAACGCGTCACCTCGGCATAAGGACGGAACTCGTACACGCCGCTGCCCATGTTCCAACCAGCGCTGATGCCGGTAGAAGCAAGCCACCAGATCTCCTTGGCGTGCGGGGTGTTGGAATCGACATCGCGGAACTTCGCGCACTCGGCTGCGGAAGGCGTGTACTCAGGCGAGCCAACGAGGCGATACAAGAAGGCCGCCATGTCGGCGCGAGCGACGTTGGCGAAGGGGCGGAACGTATAGCCGTTGGGCTCACGCCAACCCTTGGAAATACCAGCGTTGGCAAGCCAGTTGATATGCTCGAGGTGCGGGGTGCCGTAATCGACGTCCTTGAAGCCAGATGCGCGGGTATCACAGCGAACATAATACGGAGCACCCGCAGTGCTAGGAACATCAGGGTTACCCATGACCAAGATGTAGTATTTGCCGGCGGGAAGCAGTCCAGTATCAAAACCCGTTAGGCCGTTACCGGTCGACATGCCCGCCAAGCTGTTGGCGGTGGGGTCTAGCGCATAGTTAAGGATGTTACCGTCGGCATCCTCAAGAGCAAAGAAGACACCGTAGCGCGTAGCGATATTGATGCTCAGATACGAAGGCGCCGCAAGCGTCACGGAATAGTAATCCATATCTGCGAGTGCCGCCGTCGTGCCAGCCATAAGGGCATTATGGATGGTGCCGTAACCAATATGGTCGGCGCCAAGCTCGATGGCTTTCGCCGTTTCGTTGTTGTCATCGAACTCGTAGACGAAGCCCTCACCCTGAGGCGCGTCGTCCATAAGCACGTAGCCGAAGAACAGCGTGCCGCTGTAATCCGTGTTGATCAGAGCGGAAACCTTGTAGCTTCCAGCCGGAAGCACCACGCACGGCACCTCGGAATCCTCGCCATATTTAGCTGTCTTGAGAACCTGAGTACGACCATTCGCGTCTTCGAGCATCAGCAAGACGCTGCTTCGATACGCCGTGGTGCGGACCAGGAACGCACCCTCGTTATTGAAGGGCACATTGAAGGTAAAAGTATGCATAAGCGTCGAGCTATTGATTCGAAGAGCGTACGCCTCTCCGGGGACAACCGGCGTCGAGCCACCGCGAGACTCAGCAGAAAGCAGAGAGGTTGCCTCAGGCAGCGCAGCGGCGTTTTCCGCCTTGATCGCATCGCGAGCCGCTGCAATGGAATCAGCGTCAACATGGACAGACGGCGAGATGGGACCATCCGGAAGGGCGAACTCCTGCTTCGTGTCAAACTTCTTGCTCAGTGCATTTAGGTCGATTGACTCCTGCGCCGTCGCGCCAACAGGGGCGGCCAACAACACAAGGGCAGCCGCAGCCGCCAGCGCCTTCCTCAACTTACCAGTAATCGACAGCATGACGTTTTTTCTCCTTTCCCAGCCCCGGTGCATCAGGGCCCAACTTGAATAAAGCGTCCATGACCCCATGCTAGCAACTAAAGCTAATCATATGTTGCGCAACATTTTTCTATGCGGACGCCCGTATACCGCGCAAGTTAAAAGAAAGGGCTCGCCATCGCATGCACGACGGCGAGCCCCACCCCTGACGCATCAGTTATTGAAAACGATATAGAAGCCCTACCTCTTATTCACCAGGCCGTTTTGCTCCATGCGGTGCAGGAAGGCGGCCATGTCGCAACGCGCGACCTCGAGATAAGGTCGGAACGTCTTCGTACCGTTCGGTTCGTCCCAGCCTTTGGATACGCCAGAGGACGCCAGCCACAGAATCGCACGGCGGTGCGGCGTGGAGGCGCTAACGTCCGCAAAACCGGGAACCGAAGATTCGTCGAATGCGGGCTCGCCGGCGAGGCGGTAGAGGAACGCGGCCATATCGGCACGCACGACGTTGGCATACGGACGGAAACTGAAGGTGCCGTTGCCGTTGTTCCAGCCCTTGGAGATGCCAGTGGATGCTAGCCACAGGATGGCGCGACGGTGCGGCGTCCAGGCATCGACATCGATGAATCGAGGCGCCGAAGACTCGTCAAACGCCGGCTCGCCCGCGAGACGGTACAGGAAGGCGGCCATATCGGCGCGGGCTACGATCGCATAGGGACGGAAGCTGAAAGTACCGTTGCCGTTGTCCCAGCCCTTAGAGATTCCCTTGCGAGCAAGCCATTGAATATGCTCGTTGTGCGGGGTGCCACTGAAAACATCGGCAAATTGCACAGCGTTTACGCGTCGATAATGACCCATTTGATAGGAGGGTACTTCGATAGATGAATAAATAGCACCACTTACGACATCTTCCCAATACCCATGCGGCAAAATGGAATGCTTCCAACCCTCAGACATACCGATGCGATTCCCAACAACGACCTCAGACAAAGAGTCGCATCCTTCGAATACGGCACTCTCTATCCAGTTGTCATCACCCTCGTCGGCCAAAGTTGAAATATCCGCGTATTTCAAGCTTGTACAACCACTGCAAAGAGCATCAAATGAAGCAAACGAGCCATCCAGGATACGCAATGGCTCTAAAGAGATAGAAGCAAGCGATCGACAGCCCTCAAACAGCCCATCAAGTTCAAAGCTCCTTCCTATCTGAGCGTATTCGATGCGCGGGAGCTTAACCTCAACAAGACTCGAACAGCCCGAAAAGGCTTCCCTTGCGCACATCAACTGGCATCCATCGAATACCGACAGGTCAATAGCTTGTAAAGACGAGCAGCCGCTGAACAAGCTGTCGATCGAATTGATATACAACGGCTGCAACGAAGACAAATCGATAGAGCGCAACGCAGGGCAGTCGGAGAACATGGCCTCTATCTGGCTTGGATAGCATGTGCTCAGAACCGACAAATCAAGTGAAGCGAGAGAGCTGCACCCCGCAAACAGATAACCGAGATCATCTGCGCTCGAAAAATCAATGCAATCGACTCCCGGCGAGACCAAGGCCGTGCACTCACTGAACATCGCCCTGAAGCTATCTGCATTTTTAAAAGACCCAGGAGCAAAATCAACTGTCTCAAGCTCATCGCAGCCCTCGAAGGCCTCCAAAGTCGACGTTGCAGATGGAAATGAATTTGATGATAAATCTATCGACCGAAGAGATGAGCAGCCGGCAAACATCCTTTCAATAGATTCTGCTTTGTCAAACAAAGCATCGACGATTTGCAACACATTGAGCGAAACGCATCCCTCAAACATGGAATCAGCAGAAGATAGGCAGGTACCGGAAAGGCGACGCAGGTCAACAGAAGCCAGCGAAGAGCAGCCATAAAAGAGAGAAGAAGCTTCGACCGCATCCGTAGAAGACATCGCTGGAAACGTCAGCTCCTGAAGCCCTCGACAGCCCTCAAACATACTGTTTAACGAAGATACATTTGAGAAATCAAAACCAGACCAATTGACTTCACGTAAATGCGTGAGATTGCGGAACATATTCTCACATGTATCAACTACAACAAGCCCAGCACAGGCTACTTTCTTGATTCTAGAGCGAATTGAAGGAGTGCACCATCCCGGTATCCTATGACTCTCCCAACCCCATCCATCGGAATGGCACCACTGGCCCAAAGCGCCACGAACGCCATCGAGTGGTGCGATGCAAAGGGTGCCGCTTGAATCAACAGACCACTTACAACTACCCTGGGAGTACCATTGGTCGAAGATAAAGCCCGGACGGCCTCGTTTGAACGCACCAGGTCGGTGCTCGGGAATTCCCCGATGAGAATATGCGACGTTATCGAATTCATAAAGCCAATAACTCTCGTCATCTTCAGCAAAAAGATACCCTCGAGCCCTCCAGTCATCACCCAGGACAAATGAATTCAGCCTTTTGCAGCCTTGGAAGATCTCGAATGCTGTATCGACTCCAGATACATCGAGGGGCGACAGGTCTACAAATCGCAGGCTATCACAACCTGAAAAGGCACCATCAAGTTTTGTGACTTCTCCCAGCGAGAAGCCATTCAGGTCCAAGCTTTCAAGATTACGGGAGTCGGCGAACATGCCGCCGATATCGTTCGTCCTATAACCCCGCGTAGCAACGACCCTGCCCTCAAATCGAGCAGAAAGAATCTCATCCCTATAATCATCCCAAGGAGCATCTCCGTAGCCGTTATTAAGATTGTTCGACAGGTCTGGGAGCCTCCCGCTGGTCCCCTCCTTTGCAGCGATAACCAATTCTCCGCTATCCGACAAAGTCCAACTGCATTCTCCGCACTCGCCCTGCGCAATTAAGTTCGAAGCCTCAAGCGCATGCGCGATATTGGGAACAAGAACAGTCGAATGCAGCAGGCAAAGACATGAAGCAATGCAGGCAGCGATAAGGACCCATCTTCTGAAAAGATTTTTGAACAGCCTGACCATGCAAGTCCCCCAATGCTTCAAATGAATCTAAACCTTGAAGTGCCCGATAGCAAAAAAGGCCGCTGAAGGCAGCTGCAACCAAAATCGCTATGCAGCCATACGAGATTCAGTGTACCAAGAAGGGCGCGGGGCTGGACAGCGGGAGAATATATCGCATGTATCAAATCAGGGAATAGAGGCCGGCAAGCACACGGCGGGGACGCATTCTCTATCCGAACGCCGCTTTGAAAGTCCGTAAACAACGCGCGGATTGGCTCACACATGTAGAGCGGCAGCTATCTTTAAATTTGAGGAATCGATTCTTAAGAATCAGCCGAATTGTAATAATCAGGTATGCAATGGTTCGAAACGCAAGTCGTGTCCGCACGCAGAACAGAAACAACACCATGGATCCTATGCGATATCCTTATGCGCGAGGAAAGGACAGGTATATGGCTGCTTCCATCAGCATGCATTCCTTTACCATCTGGACTGCCGCCCCGGCGGCGATCCTTGCGCTGCTCATAGCATTTCAAGGAGGCTACTTCCCCGCTTCCATGGGGATAGCGACCACGGTGCTCGCGCCTCTTGCCGCGATGCGTTCACGAAGGCGGCACCTTTCCGAACGTGGCGCGAACATCGCGCTGCACAGTTCCAAGACGCTTATCGCAACTGTCGCAATTGCCGTCTGTCTGCTCGCGTGGTGCGCGGCACGGCCGCTCCTCGACGGGATCGCGAGCTACGAAACACTTGCGGCTATGGCGCGACCAGCCCTCGCCATAGCCACGGCAACGTACTGGTTGCAGCTCTCACAAGCCGAGAAGAACTCCGCCATCCAACTGATCGCGTACGAGGGCGTTCTCTTCTCGGTCGTCGCGCTTCTCATGTTCGCCCGCGTGCTCCCCTATCCCGGCGCCGTCGTAGACGGACGCCTGCAATTCACATTCCAGTACGCCAACACCGCGGGCGCCTACTTCGCCGTCATGAGCTGCCTCGTATGGTCACAGGCTCGCACCCGTGGCATCAAAGCACTGGCCGCTCTGCCTCTTGCCTGTACCCTGCTGACGCAATCCATGGGAACGTTCGCCGCCGCCGCAATCATTGGGTGCGCATGGATGCTCAAAATGCTCAAACAGACTCGAATGAAGCAGGAAAACACCTCGCAGACAAAGACAACGACTACCAGGATCGCCATCGCGGTCCTCGGTATCGGTGCACTGGCCGTGTTCGCCGTCTGCATCGGCGCCCCCGATCGCCTCGATTCGGCTCTACAGACGGGTGCGGAACGACTCATACAGACCATGGATGGAACGCGCGCTCTCGCCTCTGCGCCGCTTATCGGCATCGGACCACAGCAATGGCGCGTCGTGCACCCCCGGGTGCAATCGGCGCAGTACACCGCGAACGTGATCCACAACAGTTACCTGGGGTTCACCCTATCCTATGGGCTGATCGGCACCGCGATGGCCGTGCTCTGCATGGCGACGCTATGGAACGGCACAGTAAAGGCAACAGAAAACCGAATACCGGGAACGTACGCTGCCGCAGCGCTCCTACTTCTCCATGCGCTCGTCGACTTCGACCTTTCGTTCGGTTCCATGATCGTGCTGCTCGTGCTCATGCTGCTTTCCAATCGAGCGCCCGCCTCATCCGAATCCGCCTTAGGCTCCCCTGCAAACACAATCACTCATGTCAGCGTCGCCGCGTATGCCGTCCTCGGCATCGCCCTCCTCGCCTCCGGCGCAAGCGCGCTGTCGTTCGACGTATGCGAAAACCAATTCCTTTCGGATATTCAAGCCTTAGGACCTCGATCCGCATCACCGCAGATCGCTGCAGATCCGCTCGCCCGCAACGACCAGACGGTGCGTACACGTCTATACGAATCCTGCACCACGCCAGACGAATGCGAGGCCGCAATCGAACTGTACGATGCGTTCCCCCTCGCCGTGGCCACGCCGGGCATGACGGCGCTTGCCCGCTGCCTCTACACCGCAGACCGCCCCGAAGATGCGGAACTGCTGCTTCTAAGCACGCTTCAAGCCCAACCATACAACGTAGCAGCCTACACCCAAGCCGCAGATTTATTCGCACACTACGATGTAAACGAGCAAACAGAGCAGCGCTATGAGACGCTGCGCACGCGCAGCCTGGATTACCTTGCGGCATGGCCCGCCAACTTGCTGAACAATCAGCAGGAGCTCCCGCGGATCGAGGCGCAGCAACCCTAAGGCACCCGTTTCCGGCCCTACAACCGACCCGAAACGCAATCCCATCTCGCCATCAGTATACCGATGCGGCATGATCGCATACCAACTACCAGCATCGACGCGCATGTGTCCGTGCAAACCGTTACGATATATGCAGCTAGCTAGGTCCCCGCGCTAGGGGTTCGAGGAAGGAGCAGATAGTGCAAAAGAACATCAAGGCAGTCCTCGCCGCAACCGTGGCGGTGCTCTGCTTGTGCGCGCTGCCGTTTGCCGCACAAGCAGGCTCGTGGGGAGGCACCGTCCTGTCAAAGGGCCTCGTCTATGATGACGTCTACGGCGTGGTAAACGGCAATGCGCAAATGGCAAAAACCGTACGCAAAACCGGCGAAACCACCGTCTACGAGCTCGATCTCGTTGCCTCCGACGGAACCGTCCTCTTTAAAACGGGCTACCAAACCGATCAATACGGAGACGTAACGGCAAGCAAGGATTTCCGCTACAAGCCGTTCGAGCCGCTAAGCGACGGCCGCGCATCGATTAGCGGAGAATTCGCCCGTTCCCACGGTGGCATGCGCGCGATCGATACGACCAACGACAAGGTCGTTGTGGTGAACGCTCAAGGACGTCTCGTGCTAACCGACTGCGATGGAGCAGCAATCCTTTACAGAGACAAGCTCGCCATCGGCGCATGGGTCCGCCAGAACGGCATCGAATTGAAGCTCGTCGACCTCGATTCGGGAGAAACGCTTCATACCCTTCAGGGCTTCCAAGGGGCCACGGTGGTTGAAGGCGTCTACAACTCGGATGATGGAAAACAGATAGACATCTATACGAACCTCAACAAGCACACCTACGTCACGGTTTCCAACAACCGCATGGAGCTTCACACCGAAGACTATCCCGGCATCGATTTTGATAACGAACTCGTGTATAAAGACCAGTTCTACACGGTACGGCAACAGCGGAGCGGATACCAAATCACCAAGGTCATGATCACACAGCCCGACGGTAGCGAGAAGGTGATCAACGGTCCGTTCCGCTCCGCCAATGTACAGACCAACGACGGCGAATTCCCGCTTTTGTGGGCGCAGGAAGGCGCGTTGACATACCGCTACTTCACGCTCGATGGCACGGAGCTGTTTTCCGGCAAGGGCTACGCCAGCGTGACCAGACTCGCCCACAGCGACGCATCGCTATGCTGGACCGACGACCACGGCACGTACTCCTTTTATGTTGATCGACCCGGCGGACAGGCAAAGCTACTCGAAACCGTCCAGAGTAACAACATCACCTATTCCGCACTCAACCAGTTCATCATTAAAAAGACCGACGTCTCCATTGGCGATTACTCCCTTGCGATGGTAACCGCCATCTTGGACTCTTCCGGACGTACGCTTCAGACGTTTGATCCAAATGAGCACTGGCTCATCGAATCAACGAAGACATAGACCGATCAGGGCCCCGCATACTTGCTTGAGAATGCAGAGCTCCGGCTCTTCCAATTCCCAGGTTTCCACCTATTCAATGGTCCAAGTCGCTATCTCGACTCAAAACTCAACGTCATCAAGGAGCTTGACGGCCGCCTGGACCTCGACTCGCCCCATCTCATCAAGGGCAACCTCGCATTCCCGCTTCTAACCAACGAGCACAGCACGAAGCACCATCTCCCTAAGAAGCTCTACAGTGCGAACCTCGATCTCATGCAGACGGGCAAATACAACTATGTTGTTGCCGGCAACACCATATTCAACGGACAGCTCGCCTATGTTGGAGATGGCGAGGGCCGCTACGGCGCCATCAACACAAAGACGCAGGAACTGGCCATACCTGCGATCTTCGACAGCATCTACGATATGGGAACGCTGGATTCCAAAGATATGCTCCTCGTCCACAAAGACGGAATGTGGTATTTCATGGACACGTCGGGCAAAGCACCCGAGAAGCCTTCTCCAGAAACGCCTTCATTCAGCGATGTAGACGCATCCACCCCGCACAAGGACCACATCGCATGGCTCGCCGCCGAGGGAATCTCGAAGGGTTGGGATAACGAGGACGGCACCCATAGCTTCCGGCCGTACGACACGGTGAAGCGCTGCGACATGGCGGCCTTCCTCTACCGCCTGGCGGGCGAGCCGGAATTCGACGAGAACGCCGCCCCGCGCTTCTCCGATGTCAACCAGAACACGCCGCATCGACGCGCCATCCTCTGGCTGGCATATAAGGGCATTTCAAAAGGCTGGGACAACCATGACGGCACGTACAGCTTCCGGCCGTTCGAGATTGTAAAGCGCTGCGACATGGCCGCGTTCCTCTATCGCCTGGCTGGCAATCCCACGATCGACGAGGGTGCGATTGCCTCCTTTGCCGATGTTGTCGCCGATACACCGCATCGCGAAGCCATCCTATGGCTTGCAGCCTCAGGAGTCTCGAAGGGCTGGGAGGAAAAAGACGGCACCAAGACGTTCCGCCCCTACCTTGACGTATCCCGCTGCGATATGGCGGCCTTCCTGCACCGCATGGATGAGAACGGATTGGTGAAATAATCCGAACCGTCCCGCACGGCACCGATCGTTGAACAAGGCCGCATGCATTCAGGCGCACATAGCCGAATGCTCCAACGAAAAAGCCCTCCTTGCATAGCAAGGAGGGCTTTTTGTCAGTCAATACCAGCGTTCAGAGCGCTGCTATTTCTGAACAAGACCGTTTTCTTCCATACGATGCAAGAATGCAGACATGTCGCAGCGAGCAACCTCCACATATGGACGGAAGCTGAACGTACCGTTTCCATTGTTCCAACCCTTGGATACCCCGGAAGTCGCAAGCCAAAGAATGGCGCGCTTATGCGGCGTTTGATCATTCACGTCAGAAAAGCCTGGCGCTTCAGCCTCATTAAATGTTGGCTCACCAGCCAGACGATACAGGAACGCCGCCATATCTGCACGTGCAACGTTAGCATACGGGCGGAAGCTATACGTGCCGTCGCCGTTGGCCCAGCCCTTCGAAATCCCCTTCGAGGCGAGCCAAAGAATAGCGCGTCGATGCGGCGTGCCGGCGTCCACATCGGAGAACGAGGGCGCAGCGCCCTCGTCAAAAGAAGGTTCACCTGCAAGTCGGTATAGGAACGCAGCCATGTCGGCGCGGGCCACGATTGCATACGGACGGAAGCTAAACGTTCCGTCACCGTTGTTCCAGCCCTTGGAAATACC
>NZ_JADNJJ010000053.1:0-2074 GCF_015554865.1 Collinsella sp. D33t1_170424_A12
CAAAAAGCTCGTCGACTTCGAAAACGACCCCTCGTTCCTCAAGCGCGTCGGCCATTCCAAGCGCCAGAACAAGATTCGCCTGGCCGAATACGTTCGCCGCGAGTGCGGCCTCGTAATCGATCCCGACTCGGTCTTCGACGTTCAGGTCAAGCGCTTCCATGCATACAAGCGCCAGGTCATGAACATCATGAAGGTCATGGATGTTTACAACCGCCTCATCTCGGACAGCTCGTTCCATGTCCAGCCCACGACGTTCATCTTCTCCGGCAAGGCGGCTTCAAGCTACACCTTCGCCAAGGAGGTCATCCGACTCATCAACTCGGTAGCCGAGGTCGTCAACAACGATCCGCGCGTCAACGACCTCATCAAGGTATGCTTCATCCCCAATTTCCGCGTTTCGAATGCGCAGCTCATCTATCCCGCAGCCGAGATCTCAGAGCAGATCTCGACCGCCGGTAAAGAGGCCTCGGGTACGTCCAACATGAAGCTTATGATGAACGGCGCGATCACGCTTGGCACCATGGACGGCGCCAACATCGAAATCGCCCAGCTCGCCGGTGAGGAGAACGAGAAGATCTTCGGTCTGACCACGCCCGAGGTCGAACAGCTGCGCGCAAGCGGTAGCTACTTCGCATGGGATATCGTGAACGCGGACCGCGACCGCTTGGGCCGTGTTATGGACGAGCTCACCGATGATACGTTTGCCAAGCTCTCCGGCAACTTTGAAAGCATTCATACTGAGATCATGTCCAATAACGACTATGACCTCGTTTTGAAGGACTTCCACTCCTACGTTCAGGCATGGGAGGAGCTCACCTCTACCTACACCGATGCGCAGGCTTGGAACCGCTGCGCGCTGCACAACACCGCCATGTCGGGCTGGTTCTCGAGCGATCGCACAATTCGCGAATATCGCGACGAGATCTGGCACGCCTAGACGGCAACGCAAAGCTTTGGGGAAAGATTTGTAGGCTCAGCACGTTTTGAGAGGAAAGATTCGATGAGCAAGAAAGAATGCATCGCGATGCTCCTCGCGGGAGGACAGGGCAGCCGGTTGGGGGCGCTCACGTCTAAAATCGCCAAACCCGCCGTCTCGTTCGGCGGCAAGTTCAGGATTATCGACTTCTCGCTGTCCAACTGCGCGAACTCGGGCATCGATACGGTGGGCGTACTCACGCAGTACCGTCCCTACCAGCTCCACGAGTATGTTGGCTCCGGACGCGCATGGGACCTGGACGAGCACGGTGCCGGCGTTTCGATCCTGCCGCCCTACGCCACCCAGGACGGTGGCACCTGGTATGCGGGCACGGCCGATGCTATCACCCAGAACCTTGACTACATCAAGGGTCACGACCCGGCATACGTCCTGATTCTCTCCGGCGACCACCTGTACCGCATGGATTACCGCAAGATGCTCGAGAGCCACATCGAACATGGCGCCGACCTCACGGTGTCCGTAATGCCGGTTCCCTGGGAGGAGGCCAGCCGCTTCGGCATCATCACGGCCAATCCCGATGACGGCCGCATCGAGAAATTCACCGAGAAGCCCGAAAAGCCCGATTCCAACCTCGCTTCCATGGGCATCTACATTTTCAGCACCGATATCCTGGTCCAGGCACTCGAGGACGACGCCCTGGATCAGCGCTCCAGCCATGACTTCGGCAAGGACATCATTCCGAAGCTCCTCGCCGAGGGCAAGCGCCTGTACACCTACGAGTTTCATGGATTCTGGAAGGATGTCGGCACGATCTCCAGCTTCCATGAAACCTCGATGGACCTACTGGGTGAAAATCCCGAGTTCGACCTATTCGACAAGAGCTTCCCGGTAATGAGCAACGACTCCACCCGTCCCCCGCACTTCATCGGACCCGACGGGCGCCTTGACGACTGCCTGGTATCGAACGGCTGCCGCATCTACGGCTCCGTTAAGCATTCGATCCTCTCCACCGACTGCGTCGTTGGCGAACGCGCCATCGTCGAGGACTCCGTCCTGCTTCCCGGTGCCATCGTAAAGGACGGCGCACATGTCGTGCGCGCGATCCTGGGCGAGAACGCCATCGTGGAAGAAGGCGTC
>NZ_JADNJJ010000010.1:0-15717 GCF_015554865.1 Collinsella sp. D33t1_170424_A12
CGAAGTTGGGCGCGATGCCGCCCTGGCCGCTGTTGTTATAGAAGCCGTGGATCTGGTTGGTGCGCTCCTCCTTCTTGCCGAGCGTCTCCTTCCAGTTGAAGAGGTTGGAGATGGTGCCGCCCGGATAGCGGATGGAACCGAAGCCCGCCTCGTCGTAGAGCTTCGCGAACTCGTCTTTGACCTTCATGGCCTGGGAGTCGAAGGTGCCGTAGCCGTTGAAGGCGTAGCGGTGGTTGATGCCGAAGACGGCGTCATCAACCGTGCGCGTGACGTGGCTCGTGTCGACGCTCACCTGCACGCCGAGGGCGTAGACGGCGCCGATGGCCTGGGCCAGCTCCTCTTTCGCCTGCTTGATGGCGCCGGCGTCGGCGTTCTCCAGGGCCGTCTCGGCCTTCTTCACGGCAGCGTCCAGCGCGGCGTACTCGGCGGAGTCGTCGCCGTTCCTAAGGAGCTCTTTCGCGCTGGCCACCAGGCGCTGGAGCTCGGCCTTGGTGCTTGCCACCTCGAGCTCGGACTTGACCGCGCCGTAGGAATCGTAGAGCTGCTTGGCCTCGTCGGCGGAGAGCGCCTTGTTGTACAGGCGCAGCTCGTCGAGCTTGCCCTCGAAGCGCTCGGTGTTATTCGGCTGCGCGGCATCGGAGCCCCAGGAGCCCAGCACGAGGCCCACGGCGCCGGCGGGCAGGGACTGCGACCAGCTGCCGGAGCCCAGCTCCTTGCCGTTGAGGTAGAGCTTGATGCTCTTGGCGGCGCCGTTATTCGTGACCTGCTTGACCACGGTGACGTGCTGCCATGCGGCGCGCGAGGGGTTTTTACCCAGCGTGATATTGCTGTCGGCCTTGTCGATGGAGGAGGAGAAGGTGCCGTCCTTCCATTCGGTGAGGACGGAGGTGGGCTGGCCGGCGGAATGCAGCAGGACGGTGCGCTTGCCCGCCGCGGGCTGGCTGCTATCGGCATCGCGGATCCAGAACGAGACGGTGAAGTCTTTCTGCTGCTCCAGCGCCCCGCGCACGCGCACGTCGTGCGCGGCGTTCTTGTCGGTGAACGACAGGCTCTTGCCCAGGGAGGCCAGCCCGCTGTCCTCGACCTTCACGGTGCCGTTCGGGTCGGCCACCTTTTCGATGCTGAAGTTCTTGCTGCCGGCGCCCTTCAGCGGCTGGTCTCCCTCGAAGGTCCAGATGCCGGTGGCGCCCTCGGGGGCGGCGGTGGCGGCGAGGGCGGGTCTGGCGCTCGCGCCGAGCGCCAGCGCGAGTGCCAGGCCCGCGCCGACGCAGGCCGCGCGACGCAGGCCGCGCGTCGGTATATTCGCTTCCTGACTTCGTAGTTTCATGAAGCCGTCCTTTCTCGCTCGCACAGGCGAAGCGACGTTGGCAGGTGCGGCGCGCGCGATATGGTCAGCGTGCGCCGATCGTACACATAGCAATACAACCTACCATGCGGCGACGAGTGGAAAGGAGGGCTCCGACCGGGCAACCCGTGTACGGATGAAATACCAATGTAAGCGGTAGAGAAGTGGGGAAAAGCGCCCGCGGGCGCGCCGGGGGAGGGCGCGGGCGCGGGCGAGGTGGTGCGAGGGGTTGGTGGGTGCCGGCCGGCGTGGTGCCGCGGCGGCGAGGGGCGCCTCGATGTCCATCGGGGGGGGCGCCGCCGAGCGTCTGCGGGCGGTGCTTTTAGCTGGCACCCCCCTGGGCGCCTCTAAGCGCTATAGCAGCGTGCGCGCGAACGCGACGGCCTCGTCGACCGCTTCCATCGGCGTGGCCCAGCTCGTCACGAAGCGTGCGACGGGGCGCCCGTTCACATAGGTGACCTCGGCGCCCAGGGTGGCTTCGAGCTGTTCCGCCTGCGGGCGGGTGCACCAGAAGAACTGCTGGTTGCCCATGGTGCGGATGTAGGGCTCGAGGCCGGCGTCCTCCAGTCCGCGGGCAAGCGCCACGGCGCAGGCGTTGGCATGGGCCGCATGGCGCAGGTAGGGAAGGGAACCGTCGGCTCCGGGGGTGAACGCCGCCTGGAACTGGACGCCCATAAGGCGGCCCTTGGCGGTCATGTGCCCCGCTCGCTTGATGAGGTAGGGGATGCGGTCGCATGCGCGGCGCGTGCGCTCGGTGCGCGGGTTCACGACGAGCGCCTCGCCGAACAGCATGCCCGCCTTGGTCCCGCCGAGCGTGAAGGCGTCGGCGCGCGCGGCGATGTACCGGAGCTCGAGGTCACCGTCGGACGCCGCCAACGCGCTGGCCATGCGCGCGCCGTCCACGTAGACGGCGAGGCCGCGGCTCTCCGCCCAGTCGCACAGGCGGTCGAACTCGGCGCGCGTGTACACGTGCCCCAGTTCCGAGGTGTTGGAGAAGTAGATCATCGCCGGGCGCGTGGCGTGGCAGCCGCCAGCCGTCGTCTGAACGTAGACGCGCTCGCACTCCTCGGGCGTGAGCACGCCGTTCGCGTCGGCGGTCGCCAGGATGCGGCGGCCACATGCCTCGATGGCACCCGTCTCGTGCGCGGTGGGATGCGCGTCAGCGGCGAGGACGGGCCCTTCGAATTCCTCGGTGAGCGCGCTGATGGCGATGGCGTTCGCCGCGGTGCCGCCGGGGATGAAGCGCACGAGCGCCTCGGGCTGCCCGCACGCGGCGCGAATCGTGTCGGCGGCCTGCGCGCAGTGGCGATCGGTGCCGTAGCCGGGGGTCTGCTCGGCGTTGGTGCGCAGCAGGGCGTCGAGCATCTCGGGCGCGGCGCCCTCTGAGTAGTCGTTGCGGAACTGGTGCATGGCGTCTCCCTTGGATGGCCGGCGCGCCCTCGACGCGCGCCGGATGGATATTGCGTGCCCGCTCGTGTGGTATTCGCGGGTATGATGCAGCGGGCGGCTGCGTGGTTTGCGGCCCACCCATATAATAGGAGAGTTACGAATGCGCCCCCGGGCGAATCATGATGGAAGGAAGTATGCATGCAGGCACAGAGGGCTGAGGGCACCAAGGACCTGATCGGTCGCGAGATGCGCGCGTGGCAGCGGATGCAGGAGGTGGCCTCCGAGGTATTTGGCCCGTACGGTTTCGATGCGATCGAGACCCCGGCCATCGAGCAGGTCGATGTCTTCGTCCATGGTATCGGCCAGTCCACCGACGTGGTGCGCAAGGAGATGTTCCGCGTGTTCTCCGGCGCCAACTTCGCTCGCGTGCTCGAGGAGGGCACCGACGCCAAGCTCAAGGCCAAGCAGCGCCTGGCCCTGCGTCCCGAGGGCACGGCCGGCGTGGTGCGCGCCGCCGTGGAGAACGGCTTGGTGGCCCAGGGATCCGCCCCGTTCAAGGGCTGGTACGCCGAGGCGATGTTCCGCGGCGAGCGCCCGCAGAAGGGGCGCCTGCGCCAGTTCCACCAGGTGGGCATCGAGTGGCTCGACGCGTCCGACCCCGCCGCCGACGCCGAGTGCATCATCATGCTCATGGAGTTCTATAAGCGCCTGGGCTTCGACCTGTCGCAGCTGCGCCTGCTTATCAACTCGATGGGCGACCCGGCGTGCCGCCCCGCCTATCGCGATTCGGTGCGGGCCTTCATCCTCGACCACGCCGACGAGATGTGCCCCGAGTGCCTGGAGCGCGCCGAGCTCAACCCGTTGCGCGCCTTCGACTGCAAGAACGAGCACTGCCACGCCATCATGCAGGACGCGCCGCTGATGCGCGAGAGCCTGTGCGACGAGTGCCGCGAGCACTACGAGCAGGTTAAGCGCTACCTGGATGCCGCCGGCATCGCCTACGTGGAGGACCCCACGCTCGTGCGCGGCCTGGATTACTATACGCGCACGGTCTTCGAGGTCGAGGCCCCCGGTGCGGGCGTGGGCTCCATCGGCGGCGGCGGCCGCTACGACGGCCTGGTCGAGCTCGAGGGCGGCAAGCCCACGCCGGCCGTGGGCTTCGCGGTGGGCTTCGAGCGCGCCATGCTGGCGCTCGAGGCCTTCGGCGGCGAGATGGCGTCGCCGGACCCCTCGTGCGTCTTCGTGGCCAACGCCGGCGACGAGCTGCGCGGCGAGGTGTTCGCCCTCGCGCGCGAGCTGCGCGAGGCAGGCATCCGCACCGAGGCCGACTATCTGGGTAAGAAGCTCAAGGCCCAGTTCAAGCTGGCCAACAAGCTCAACGCGGCCACCATGGTGGTCGTGGGCGGCGACGAGCTCGCACAGGGCAACGTGCGCGTGCGCGACATGGCCACGGGCGAGGAGCGCCTCGTCCCCCGCGCCGCCGTCGTCGACGAGCTGCGCGCCCGCTAGGCCTTGCGCGCGGCCGCGCCCGGTCGATTCCGTGGAGGGCGCTCGGATATCGGGCGCTTGGAGGGCGCCGCATCGCCGTATACTGAAAGAAACACGTGTTCACGCTTTTATCCGAAAGGACCTGCCGTGACAGAGGAAACCAAGCATCAAACCGAAGACGTCGCCACCGTGTCGGGCGGCGCGGCGGTCGAGTCGGTCAGCCGCATCGACCGGGATGAGGCCCGCGCCGCGATGCAGGCGCTCTCCGAGTTCAACATCCCCGCGCAGCTGCGCGACCATCTGGCGCTGTTCGTGCGCCTGGAGCGCCGCGTGCTGCGCGAGTACGACGAGGAGATCTGCAATATCTTCGACCGGCTGCTCGCGAGCGTCATCGCCGCCAACGAGGGGGACCCGGGCGCGGAGGCCGCGGCGGACCCCACGAACGAGGAGGGCGTCCCCACCACGCAGAGCGCCACGGCCGACGCGTTCCGCGATGCCGTGGAGCTCATCGACTCGCTGCCGCTCGACCGCGCGCAGGTGATCGTCCGCGCGTTCACCACGTTCTTCCACCTGGCCAACCTTTCCGAGGAAAACTACCGCGTCGAGAAGCTGCGCCGCCGCGAGAGCGAGGTGTCCATCGATTCCCCCGTCGATCCGGCCAACGAGCTCACCGTGGCTTATCGCCAGCTCATCGACGAGGTGGGCGTGGGCCGCGCCAACGAGCTGCTCAACCGCCTCGAGTTTCACCCGGTGTTCACCGCGCACCCCACCGAGGCGCGCCGCAAGGCCGTGGAGGGCAAGATCCGCCGTATCGCGCGGCTGCTCGCCGAGCGCTCGCGCCTGGGCGGCTCCGACCTCATGGAAAACGAGCGCCATCTGCTGCAGGAGATCGACGCCCTGGTGCGCACGACGCCCATCGCGCCGAAGAAGCCCACGCCCGTCGAGGAAGCCGATACCATCATCGACATCTTCGACAACACGCTGTTCGACACCATCCCCATGGTGTACCGTCGCTTCGACGACTGGGTCCTGGGCGACCGCGCGGGCACGGTGCCGCCGGTGTGCCCGGCGTTCTTCCATCCCGGCAGCTGGATCGGCACCGATCGCGACGGCAACCCCAACGTGACCGCCAAGGTGAGCCGACAGGTGGCGGCCAAGTTCGCGTCGCACATGATCAGCGCCCTCGCGAACAAGTGCCGCCGCGTGGGCCGCAACCTCACGCTCGAGGCCAAGTACACCAAGCCTACCGACGAGCTGCTCAACCTGTGGAACCACCAGGTCGAGATGAGCGAGATCCTCACCGATCGCGCCAGCATGATCTCTAAATCCGAGCCCCATCGCGCGGTGATGCTGGTCATGGCCGCGCGCTTGGACGCCACGGTGGCGCGCAACGCCGACACCATGTACGACTCGGCCGATGAGTTCCTGGCCGACCTGCGCGTGGTGCAGCGCTCGCTCGCCGAGGCGGGCGCGGTGCGCGCGGCCTACGGACCGGTCCAGACCATCATCTGGCAGACCGAGACCTTCGGCTTCCATATGGTCGAGACCGAGTTCCGCCAGCATTCCGTCGTGCACGAGCGCGCCCTGGCCGATATCCGCGAGCACGGCGTCCATGGCGAGCGCGGCGAGCTGGCACCCATGACGCGCGAGGTGCTCGACACCTTCCGCGCGATGGGCAGCATCCAGAAGCGCTACGGCCTCAAGGCCGCGCGCCGCTACATCATCTCGTTTACCAAGAGCGCCCAGAACGTCGCCGACGTGTACGAGCTGGCGCAGCTGGCGTTCGCGCATGCCGAGGACGTCCCCGCCATCGATGTGATCCCGCTGTTCGAGCAGCTCGAGGACCTCGAGGGCTGCGTCGACGTGCTCGACGGCATGCTGCAGATCCCCGCGGTGCAGAAGCGCCTGGCGCAGACCAATCGCAAGCTCGAGGTCATGCTCGGCTACTCGGATTCCTCCAAGGACGCCGGTCCCACCACCGCCACGCTCGCACTGCATTCCGCGCAGGCGCGCATCGCCGCGTGGGCCGAGCGCAACAACATCGACCTGGTGCTCATGCACGGCCGCGGCGGCGCCGTGGGCCGCGGCGGCGGCCCGGCCAACCGCGCGGTGCTCGCGCAGCCCAAGGGCTCGGTCAATTGCTGCTTCAAGCTGACCGAGCAGGGCGAGGTCATCTTCGCCCGGTACGGCAACCCGGCGCTGGCCCAGCGCCACGTGGAGAGCGTCGCGGCGGCCACGCTGCTTAACTCGGCTCCGTCAATCGAGCGCGTGAACACCCAGACCACCGAGGAGTTCGCCGATATGGCGGCGCGCCTCAACGAGGTGTCGCACCAGACCTATCTCGACCTGTTGAACACGCCCGAGTTCACGCCGTGGTTCTCCACCGTGACCCCGCTGACCGAGGTCGGCCTGCTGCCCATCGGCAGCCGCCCGGCAAAGCGCGGCTTGGGCGCCAAGTCGCTCGACGACCTGCGCACCATCCCCTGGGTCTTCAGCTGGAGCCAGGCCCGCATCAACCTGGCGGCCTGGTACGGCCTGGGTTCGGCGTGCGAGGCGCTGGGCGACCTCGACCTCCTTCGCCGCGCCTACGCCGAGTGGCCGCTGTTCAGCACGTTCATCGACAACATCGAGATGTCCATCGCCAAGACCGACGGCCGCATCGCCAAGATGTACCTTGCCCTGGGCGACCGCGAGGACCTGGCAGCCAAGGTGTTCGAGGAGATGCAGCTTACGCGCACGTGGACGCTGGCCATCACCGGCAACGCCTGGCCGCTCGAGAAGCGCCGCGTACTCGGCCGCGCCGTCCGCGTACGCAACCCGTTCGTGGACGCGCTGTCCCTGGCTCAGGTTCGCGCGCTGCGCGAGGTCCGCATGAACCAGGACGAGCTGTCCGAGGAGGCCAAGGCCGAATTCATGAGCCTCATCTTGGCGACCGTGACCGGAGTTTCCGCCGGCCTCCAGAATACGGGGTAATTCCAAGTGCGACATTGAGTTCGTACGCGACGCCGAGGGTCCGCGATGCATGTGCGCGACGCCCTCGGCGTTGTTTCGTTGCGCGCTTCGCGCCCGGGTCGGATCCAATCAGGAGCCACGATCTCATCTATATTGGATGTTCGCACCCGAACCAGCCCCGTCATCGTGCGCGAGGCTCGTTTTTCACCCTGGACAAGGTCATTCCAGCGTCGCGAGCAAATGTCACATCCCTGTTACGCGCCTGCATAACGCGTTCTTCTCCTCACGCATGCGCCCGCCTTCCGCTATCCTATTGAACTATCGCGCGAGCACCGCCTTCGATTTCGGACGTGCTGTTGTTCGCGCGTGGCCCGTCCGAGCTCCTATCGGCTCCGGGTCCTGTTCCGCTGCGCGGTCTACGCAGGCGGGGCCATCTGTACGACAAGCCGCCCGGACCGACACGGGGCGGCACGGATGAGGAGGTTTTCGTGACTGAAATCCGCTCCATGCACACGCATACCTGCAACGAGCTCCGCCGCGAGCACATCGGCCAGGAGGTCACGCTCACCGGTTGGGTGTGGCGCCGCCGCGACCACGGCGGGCTGATCTTCGTCGACCTGCGCGACCGCGAGGGCGTGACGCAGGTTTCCTTCGACCCCGAGCACTCCGGCGGCACCGCGTTCCATACCGCCGAGACGATTCGCTCCGAGTGGCCCATCAAGGTCACCGGCGTGGTGCGCGAGCGCCCCGAAGGGCAGGCCAACGCCAAGCTCGCCACCGGCGAGATCGAGGTGCTCATCTCCCATATCGAGGTGCTCAACACCTCCAAGACCCCGCCGTTCCAGATCGAGGACCACGTCGAGGCGGGCGAGGACATTCGCCTGCGCTATCGCTACCTCGACATCCGTCGTCCCAAGATGATGGCCAACCTGCAGATGCGCTCCGATTTCACGTTCGCCATCCGCCAGGCGCTGCATGACCGTCTGTTCATGGAGGTCGAGACTCCGGCCCTGTTCAAGTCCACGCCCGAGGGCGCGCGCGACTTCCTGGTTCCCAGCCGCATCCAGCCCGGTCATTTCTACGCGCTGCCCCAGTCCCCGCAGCTGCTCAAGCAGCTCCTTATGGTGGGCGGCGTCGAGCGCTACTACCAGGTTGCCAAGTGCTTCCGCGACGAGGACCTGCGCGCCGACCGCCAGCCCGAGTTCACCCAGGTCGACATCGAGATGAGCTTCGTCGACCAGGACGACGTCATGAGCACGCTCGAGGACGTGCTGTCCGACGCTTTCGCCAAGATGGGCGTCGACATGCCCACGCCGCTGCGCCGCATCGACTACTGGGACGCCATGGATACCTACGGCTCCGACAAGCCCGATACGCGCTTCGGCATGGAGCTGCACGACGTGACCGGCATCTTCACCGAGTCCAAGTTCAAGCTGTTCGCCAGCGCCGCCGCCACCGAGGGTCAGTACGTCAAAGCCATCAACGCGAAGGGCGCCGGCACCTGGCCGCGCGCGCAGATCGATAAGCTGGCGGGCGTTGCCGCCGACTTCGGCGCCAAGGGCCTGGCCTGGATCGCTTTCCGCGAGGACGGTTCCGTGAACAGCCCCATCGTCAAGTTCTTCACCGACGACGAGATGGCTGCGCTGCGCACCGAGATGGACGCCCAGCCCGGCGACCTCGTGATGTTCGCCGTGGCCGACCGCAAGGGCGCCGACGAGATCCTGGGTGGCATGCGCAACCATATGGCCGATGCGCTGGAGCTGCCGCGCGAGGGTCACGACTTCCTGTGGGTCGTCAACTTCCCGCTGTTCCATTGGGACGAGGAGCGCGGCGCCTACGAGGCCGAGCACCAGCCCTTCACCCTGCCCAGCACCGACGACCTCGAGGCTATCAAGGCCGATCCGCTGGCCGCGGGCTCCTGCACCTACGACTTCGTCATGGACGGCTACGAGGCCGGTGGCGGCGGCATGCGCATCCATAATTCCGAGATGCAGCTCGCCATGCTCGAGATGCTCGGCTTCACCATCGAGGGCGCGCGCGAGCAATTCGGTTTCCTCATGGACGCCCTCGAGTTCGGTGCGCCGCCCATGGGTGGTTTCGCGCTCGGTCTCGACCGCGTGTGCATGCTGCTGGCCGGTGCCGACTCCATTCGCGAGGTCATGGCGTTCCCCAAGACCAGCTCCGGTTCCGACCTCATGTCCGATGCCCCCAGCGCCGTCTCCGGGCGACAGCTCAAGGAAGTTGGCCTTCGCATCGACTAGGGGTTTACGGGGCACCTGGTGACCTCGTTCTTTCATTTCCGGACGCTGCGCACGAGGCACGCGCTGCTTCAGCAAAACGCGTAAGCGGGTCCGCCTTCGGCGGACCCGCTTTAGTTTTGATGCGTCCTTTACGCAGGTTTGACGTGGGCTTCTCACAATAGAGGTGGTTAGCGGGGCGCCGTTGCTCTTCCTTGCTCCGAGCGCGGACGCCCCAGCACCTGTAAGGAGGCGCCCATGTTGCAGGCTATGATGAACTACCTGGTCCTTCTTTGTATCCTTATGATGCTCGCCATCGGTGTCGGAATGGCGATCCATAAGGGATGGCTGCGCTAGGGCGAATCGCTCCTTCGCGCACGTGGCGCTTGCGATGCGATGCGGTTGCACGCGTTAAATCCCGTGTAGTGGTCAAATTGCAAATCTCTGTGGCATACATCCCGTGATACATGCTGTGCTTGCGCGATCTGCACTCGTTCGCTGCCGCATGCTTCCTTGGATAACAGACAATTGTTGTAAATCTAGGGGGCACATCCTTGAACGACGGGGGAGGGGGCGTCGGAAGAGGGGTCCGCGCGGGCATTCCGTCCCCGAATGAGCGTCTTCAGCTCTTCCGGCTCGTCTGGCGGTGCCACACGGATTAGGTATTTGACCATAATGGCAAGATTCAACAATGCGCTCGAAAATAGCATTGCAAACTATAGTAAATAGTATGAGATATATGCATAAAAGATGCATATTGCTGTAATGCTTGGCTAGCCTGGAGACCGCGGGCGAATCAAGGCCCCCGGCACCCGGGTCGGCCTGATGGGTGTCAGTGCTATACTCGGTTGCGTACCAACGGGGAGCTGGCGGAGGCCGGCTGAGAGGAAACCCGCGGGCCGTTTGGCGACCACGTCGCCGCCCGTACCGTTTCGACCCGAAACCTGATCCGGGTAATGCCGGCGTAGGGACTGAGCAGCCGTGCTTGCAATCGAGTTCATCGTGTCGAGCGGGCCCCTACGAGAGAAGGGGCCCGTTTTGTGCGGCCTCGGAAAGGAAGCTCATGGAAGCGAGCGTAGCGATCCAGGTACTGCCTCAGGGCGTGGACGGCACCAAGGAGGTCATCCGTATCGTCGACGAGGCCATCGCCTATATCCAAGCCAAGTTCCCCGATGCGTACGTGGGGCCGTTCGAGACTACCATCCAGGGCGATTACGACGCCTGCATGGAGGTCGTCGCCGGCGTGAGCCGCATCTGCACGCAGGCCGGCGCCCCCGAGGTCGCGACGTACGTCAAGATCTTCTTCGCGCCCGAGGCGGGCGTGCTCACCACCGAGGAGAAGATCTCCAAGTATCACCAGGACGAGCACTAGCATGCGCGGCTCGTCCCCGGCAACCGATTCGGCTCTGCGCCACGGTGGACGGCCTCGCCGCCGGCTGCTCGCCCTCGCGGCTCCGATTGCCATCATCGCGCTTCTTGTGCTGTGGCAGGTCGTATGCTCGGCGGGCATCATGCCGCCGTACTTGCTGCCAAGTCCCGTCGCGGTGGTGCGCGCGCTCGCGGGTGATTGGCCGCTGCTGGCGGGGCATGCTCTGACTACGCTTGCGGAAGCGGGTATCGGTCTAGCGGCGGGAATCGCGCTCGGCGCGCTTGCCGCCGTGGCCATGGACCGCTTCGAGGTGCTCTATCGCGCTTTCTACCCGCTCGTGGTGCTTACGCAGACGATTCCCACGGTAGCCATCGCGCCGCTGTTGGTGCTGTGGTTCGGCTACGGCATGCTGCCCAAAGTCGTGCTCATCGTGGTGGCAACGTTTTTCCCTATTACGGTGGGCCTGCTCGGCGGATTCAAATCGGTTGACCCGGACGAGATCGATCTTATGCGCTCGATGGGGGCGTCGCGGTGGCAGATCATGCGCCACGTGAAGATTCCGGCGGCCTTGCCGCAGTTTTTCAGTGGCCTCAAGATTTCGGCCGCGTACGCCATCGTGGGCGCGGTCATCGCCGAATGGCTGGGCGGGTTCTCCGGCCTCGGCGTGTACATGACGCGCGTACGCAAAGCGTATTCGTTTGACAAGATGTTCGCGGTCATCTTCCTCATCTCGGCCCTGAGCCTCGTGCTCATGTGGGTTGTCGAGGCGGTGCGCCGCATCGCTATGCCCTGGGAGCGCATCGAGCGTCATCAGGGAGAATAGGAGCAATCATGCAGAGCAATCCCAAGACTATCACGGCACGTCCCTTGAGCCGTCGCGCCTTCATGCATGCCGGCATCGCCGGCGCCGGTTTGGTGGGCGCCGCGGCCCTGGCGGGTTGCGCTGGCAAGTCGGCCGATCAGTCCGGCTCCGCGCAGCAGGGAAGCGGCCTCAAGAAGATCACCTTCGCCCTCGATTGGACGCCCAACACCAACCACACCGGCCTCTACGTCGCGCAGGCGAAGGGCTACTACAAGGACGCGGGCCTCGACGTCGAGATCCTGCAGGCGCCCGAGAACGGTGCCGACGCGCTCGTCGCCGCGGGCGACGCCCAGTTCGGCGTGACCTTCCAGGACACCATGGCGTCCTATGTGTCCGGTGACGCGCCGATGCCCGTCACCGCGGTCGCCGCAATCATCCAGCACAACACCTCGGGCATCATCAGCATGAAGGACAAGGGCATCGCAAGCCCCGCCGGCATGATGGACCACACCTACGCCACCTGGGAGCTGCCCATCGAGCAGGGCGTCATCCAGCGCTGCGTCGAGGCGGACGGCGGCGACTTCAGCCGCGTGAAGATGATCCCCTCCACGGTCACCGACGAGGTCACCGCGCTCACCACCGACCAGGTCGATAGCATCTGGATCTACTGGGCATGGGCCGGCGAGAAGTGCCGCCTAGCGGGCCTCGACACCAACTACTTCGCCTTCGCCGACATCGATCCGGTCCTCGACTTCTACACGCCGGTCATCATCGCCGGCAACGACCTGATCGAGAGCGACCCCGAGACCGTCAAGGCGTTCATCGACGCGACGCGCGCGGGATACGAGGACTGCATCAAGGACCCCGATGCCGCCGCCGAGATCCTGCTGAAGGCCGCTCCCGAGCTCGAGCCCGAGCTCGTCCATGCGTCGCAGACCTACCTCGCCGAGCAGTACCAGGCCGATGCCTCCATGTGGGGGCAGCTGGACCAGCAGCGCTGGGACGACTTCTTCGGCTGGGTCACCGAGCAGGGCTTCGCCGCGCCGATCGAGCCCGGTGCCGGCATGACCACCGAGTTCATCGGCGCCTAGCGCCGGCAGGCGCCGCGCGGAGCCGCATGAGCTGCGGCTCCGCGCCGGGATACGTGTATTGGAGCGCGACGGGGGAGGAACCGTTGGCAAAACTGGTGATAGAGGGCGTATCGCAGGGCTTCGGCGCCGTAGATGTGCTGGACGGCATCGATCTGGTCGTCGAGTCCGGCCAGGTGGCCTGCCTGCTCGGCCCGTCGGGCTGCGGCAAGACGACGCTCTTCCATGTGGTGGCGGGCCTGTCCGCGCCGCGTGCGGGTCGCGTGCTGCTCGATGGGCGCGACATCGCCGGCCAACCCGGGCAACTGGCCTACATGCTGCAGAAGGATCTGCTTCTTCCCCATAAGACGATTATCGACAACGTGTCGTTGCCGCTCGTGCTCAAGGGCGAGCCGACGGCTGCGGCGCGCGAGCGGGCGCGCGGACTGCTCGGTCTCTTCGGCTTGGAGGGAACGGCGGACCGCTGGCCGGCGGAGCTCTCGGGCGGCATGCGCCAGCGCGCCGCGCTGCTGCGCAGCTACCTGTTTTCGAGCGAGTTCATGTTGCTCGACGAACCGTTCTCGGCGCTTGATGCCTTCACTAAGGCCGATATGCACGCATGGTTCCTCGACGTGGTCGAGACGTGCGGAACCACGGCATTGCTGGTGACGCACGACATCGACGAGGCCGTGAAGCTCGCGGACGTGATCTACGTGATGCGCGGTGCTCCGCAACAGGGCGAGCCGGCGCGCATCGCGGGTAGCGAGCGCGTGGCGTGTCCGCGCGCCGAGCGGGACGAGTTTGCGCTCACGCCCGCCTTTCTCGAGCACAAGCGCCGCGTCCTCGACCTTTTGGGTCGATAGGAGCGCCGCCGTCTCAGATTAGGGACAGGCACTTTTCTGAGGTTTGGGGCGTCGATGGAGACGCGACTCGCCGTCGGCTTCGACCTCAGAAAAGTGCCTGTCCCTAATCTGAGGTGCGGGGTCGGGCCGCGCGGTGAAATGTGGTTTACAAAGCGCTGACGTAACAAATGTGCGCCGAATGCCTACAATAGTGAATAGCAGCAACGTTGCCTTGCCGTCCGCCATAGGTGTAGCGAACGACGAGCGTGCCGCTATCGTTGTATAGCCGTAGTTCGAAGGGGATGCGCGCTATGGAAACACTGCAGGTAGCTATTAAGAACAGGGGCGGTCACACCCTGCGCGGCATCGTCACGGTGCCGGCGGGCGAGGGGGTCCATCCGTGCGTCGTCATGCTGCATGGGTTTGGCGGCTCCGCTTCGGGGCGCAGGTATTTTGGCACGAATTTGGCCCGTGCGCTCGCACGCGAGGGCGTTGCGTGCGTCCGTTTTGATTTCTATGGGTGCGGCGAGTCGGACGGCGAGTTTTCCGACATGTTGTTCGACGGGTTGCTTGACGACGCCGCGGACATCTTCGCCTGGGCGTCCGCGCAGCCATGGGCGGATTCCGATCGCATGTTCCTGGCGGGCCATAGCCTGGGTGGCTACGTCGCGGCCAGCGCCGCCCCCGATATCCGTCCGCGCGGCCTCGTCCTGCTGAGCCCGGGGGCCGCCATGTGGCGCGACGCCGAGCGCAACGCCTGCCTGCTCGAGCAGCATACCGGGCGCGACTACGCCGACATGGAGGGCCTCGTCTTCAAGATGGCCTTCAACCACAGCATGGGCGCGCATCCTGACCCCTACATCGAGGCCGAGGGCTACGACGGACCCGTGCTTATCGTGCGCGCCGATGACGACGAGCTCGTCTCGAGCGAGGACTGCGAGCGTTACCAGACTGTTTACAAAGACGCCCGATACGTGCAGGTAGCGGGCGGAGGACACGATTTCACCAGTTTGGATGCGCGCGCCACGGTGTTTGACGCCGTCGCGCGATTCATTATGGGCTGCAACTAAATCGGGTTTCACAGGCAGGCGGGCCGCGGGAGGGCGGCGCGCCGCTACGAAAGGAGAATCACGCACATGAGCAAACCGGATATGAGGATCCTGGAGCCGATCACCGTCGGCGGCGTCGAGTTCAAAAACCGCATCATGTTCCCGCCGCTGACCACCGGCTACGAGGAGCGCGACGGCAGCATCGGCGAGCGCAGCCGCGGCTTCTATACCCGTATCGCGCAGGGCGGAGCGTCCTATATCGTGCTGGGCGACGTCGCGCCCATCGCCTCGTTCTCGCCCACGCCCAAGCTCTACTGCGATGAGCAGATCGATTCCTTCAGGAAGCTCGCCGACGCCGTGCACGAGTACGGCTGCAAGCTCGGCGTGCAGATCTTCCATCCCGAGTACGACTGCGACGCCATCAACGAGCTCTTCCAGCAGGGCAAGATGGCCGAGGTGCGCGAGCGCCTGCACCACGACATGATGCACTTCACCGACGAGGTGAGCGAGGAGGGCCTGCTCAAGATCATCGACAAGATGTGCGACTGCGCCCGCCGCGCGGAGAAGGCCGGCGTCGACGTCATCCAGGTCCACGGCGACCGCCTGACCGGCTGCCTGTGCTCCACCCGCATGAACCACCGCACCGACAAGTTCGGCGGCTCGCTCGAGAACCGCACGCGCTTCGCGCTCATGCTCGTCCGCGCCCTGCGCGAGGCCGTGCCCGATATGGTCATCGACTACAAGTTCCCCATCGTGACGCCCGAGCGCGGCAAGGGCGGCATCGACCTGGCGGATGCCCCGCAGTTCGCCCGGTGGCTCGAGGAGGCCGGCGTCGACATGCTGCACGTCGCTCAGGCCAACCACACCGGCAACATGGCCGACACCATCCCGCCCATGGGCGTGCAGCCCTACGGCTTCTTTGTCGACATCACCGGCCAGATCAAGGACGCCGTGAGCATCCCCGTCTCCGCCGTCGGCCGCATCATCGACCCCAAGATGGCCGAGCGCATCGTGGTGTCCGGCAAGGCCGACATGGTTGGCATCGGCCGCGGGTTCCTCGCTGACGAGGACTGGGTCCGCAAGGTCGAGGAGGGCCGCGCCGACCAGATCATCCGCTGCCTGTCCTGCAACAAGGGCTGCACCGACGCCATCCAGCGCCGCGAGGGCCTCTCCTGCG
>NZ_JADNJJ010000054.1:0-33846 GCF_015554865.1 Collinsella sp. D33t1_170424_A12
CGGCTTCATCATGAACGTTGGCGCCGAGCTCGAGTTCTACTACTTCCCCGACGAGCACACGCCCGAGCCGCTCGACGACGTGCGCTATTTCGACCTCACGCCCTCCGATTCGGCGCGAGACCTGCGCCGCTCCACCGTGCTGATGCTCGAGAAGATGAGCGTGCCGGTGGAGTATACCTTCCATTCCTCGGGCCGCTCGCAGCACGGTATCTCGCTGCGCCACGCCGAGGCGCTCTCGATGTCCGACGCCATCATGACGGCCAAGCACGTCATTCGCCTGGAGGCGTACGAGGCCGGCGTGCACGCGTCGTTCATGCCCAAGCCCATCGCCAACGAGGCGTCGAGCGCGATGTTCCTGCATCAGTCGCTGTTCGACAAGAGCGGCAACAACGTGTTCTACGGCGAGGACGATCCGGTCTACCACCTGTCGCCCATCGCGAAGAGCTACATGGCCGGCATCCTGGCCCATGCATCCGAGATATCGGCGATCACCAACCCCACCGTCAACTCGTACAAGCGCTTGGTGACGGGCGGCGCCACCGTGCCGGCATACGCCACGTGGGGCATGCGCAACCGCTCCGCGATGATCCGCATCCCCATCTACAAGCCGGGCAAGCACCTGTCGAGCCGCATCGAGCTGCGCACCCCCGATCCCATGGCCAACCCCTACTTGGTGAACGCCGTGACGCTCGCCGCCGGCTTGGACGGCATCGAGCGCGGCCTGGAGCTGCCCGAGGAGGGCACGAGCGCGCTCAAGTCGCTTTCCGATGCGGAGCTGCGCCGCCGCGGTATCAAGCCGCTGCCGCGCAACCTCTCCGAGGCGCTCGATTGCTTCGAGGAGTCCGAGCTGATGCGCGAGACGCTCGGCGAGCACATCCACAGCTTCTTCCTTAAGAAGAAGCGCCAGGAGTGGGAGAAGTACTCGTCGACCATCACGGAGTGGGAACTGAAGCATTACCTTGCAAATTCGTAGCCTGAACGCGTGGCGCATGCGTTCGGCGTGCGATAAAGTAATCAAAATGAGTTTCCGGGCTCGATGCCGCGGCATCAAGTTGGGGGGTGCCCATGTCCGATAACAACATCCTGTTCATGGCGCGGACGACGCGGTTCCACGAATTCGCGCGAACGCTGAGCGCTACCATGGGTGCCGACGTGTTCGCCGCCACGCCCGATTCGCCGAGCGCCGCGCACGATTTCGACCTGCTGCTCCTCGACACCGACGGCGTGCGCCCCGATCGCCTGGAGTCCATCGCCACATGGCTCGAGGGCCGCGGAAGCGTCCCCATGATGCTGATCGTGGACGAGGACGCCCTGTCGAGCTTGCATATGCCCTCGCACGGTCGCTGCGATTTCATCTGCTCGGGAGCGAGCCCCGTCGAGCTCGAGCTGCGCGTGCGCCGGCTCCTGGGCGAGGACGATTCGTTCTCCGGCGACGATATCCTGCATATCGACGGCATGACCATCAACCTGGCTACCTATCAGGTGTATCTGGACGACGAGCCCGTCGACCTCACGCTCATGGAATACTCCCTGCTGTCGTTTCTGGCAACGCATCCCAACCGCGCGTACAGCCGCGAGGTGCTGCTGCACCGCGTATGGGGCTTCGAATACTGCGGCGGCACCCGAACCGTCGACGTTCATATCCGCCGGATTCGTTCCAAGATCGGCCCGCAGATCGCCGGCCACATCAACACGGTGCGCGGCGTGGGCTATCTGTTCAAGGAGTAGCGTCGTCCGCCGACCCCGTCCTGCCGTGTGTCCAGCTGGTTGCTCCACGGTTCCGACCCGGGTGTTTACGAATTACTTAAAGGGCTTGTGAAAGAGTTAATCATTGCGCGCGACCGAGCTGGCCGCGCGCCTCTTGGGGTACAACGTTGCTAGTAGTTGATGCTGGCGAAAGGAACTCCCCATGAGTGATGAGAAAATGCCCCAGCGGCCCGATGGCCTTGGCTCGTTGCCGCGCGTCGAGGTCGAGCCCACGCCCGTGCCGGGTGCTGGTTCGGCACCCGCTTCCGGCGATGACGCGCCGAAGCACGCCGCCCCCGCCGGCGAGACCGTGAAGCACACGGTCGTGAAGACCCGCACCAAGAAGCTGCCGGTGTTCCTGGCGGCGCTCGGCGGCCTGGTCCTGGGCGCCGTGCTCGTTATCGCGCTGGTCATGTCGGGCGCGTTCCGCATCACCGACGACAACGTCGAGGCTTCGTCCTCAACGACCCAGAACATCCAGATCGACCCCGAGGACACCACCCTTGCCGAGACCGTTGCCGCTAAGGCGCAGCCCTCGGTGGTCTCGATCACCGCCACGGGGGATTCCCAGAACAGCGGTGGCATCGGTTCGGGCGTGGTGCTCGATACCGAGGGCAACATCCTCACCAACAACCACGTGATCGAGGGCGCCACGGCCCTGACGGTCTCCATGGGCGGCGAGTCGTACGAAGCCGAGTTGGTGGGAGCCGATCCCTCGAGCGACCTTGCCGTCATCCGCCTCAAGGACGTCGACAAGAAGGCGCTCGCGCCCATCGAGCTCGGTGATTCGAGCGAGCTTGCGGTAGGCGAGTGGGTCATGGCTATCGGCAGCCCCTTCGGCAACGAGCAGTCGGTCTCTACCGGCATCGTGAGCGCCCTGTATCGCTCCACCGCCCTGCCCTCGACGGGCGGTACGTCCATCTACGCCAACATGATCCAGACCGATGCCGCCATCAACCCCGGTAACTCCGGCGGCGCGCTCGTCAACGACCGCGGCGAGCTCATCGGCATCAACTCGATCATCGAGTCGTACTCGGGCTCCAGCTCGGGCGTGGGCTTCGCCATCCCCGTGAACTATGCCGTCAACATCGCCGAGCAGATCATCGATGGCAAGACCCCCGTTCATCCGTATCTGGGCGTCAACCTTACGTCCGTCAACGCCATGACGGCGCGTAGGAACGGCCTGGGCGTCACCGAGGGCGCGCTCGTCGTGTCCGTCGTGGATGGGGGCCCCGCCGCCGCGGCCGGCCTCGAGGCGAACGACGTTATCACCAAGATCGACGATAGCCCGGTGGTTTCGGCCGACGGCCTGATCATCGCCCTGCGCGAGCACAACGTGGGCGACAAGGTCAAGCTCACCGTGGTGCGCGGCAAGGACAGCAAGGAGCTCGAGGTCGAGCTCGGTTCCGACGAAGCGCTCCAGGCCGAGAACCAGGATGTCTCGTCCGGTGACGCGGCGGGCAACTCCATGACCGAAGAGGAGTTCCTGCGCTACCTCGAAGAGCTCATGGGCCGCGGTTCCGCGAGCCCGTTGGGGTAGTAAAGCGAATCGCGTGCCTTCCCGCGAGGGCGCGCTTCGGGGCCGTGCGATGGCGCGCGGCCCCTTTTGCTATGGTCAGCTCGCACGAGGCGGGGCCGCTCGGAAACGCGCGGTCCCGCCTCGTTCGTTACTAAACCGCACGTATTTCGCCATTATTCTATCTTACGAATAATGATACGTGTTCAAACGATGGACGATTCCCGTTAGAATAGAACGTCGGACTAAAGCCGCCCTGCGCCTGCGGGCGGTGGAGGAAGAGGACAGGAAGGGGAGTAATGTTCTCTCTTCATAAGACGCTGGGCGGCGTTCATCCGCCCCAGTGCAAGGACACGCGGGATTGTCCCTGCACGTGGATCGAGCCTCCCAAGCAGGTTCGCATCCCGCTCAACATGCACATCGGCGCGCCGTGCACGCCGTGCGTCGAGGAGGGCGCGCACGTGTACGTGGGCACCAAGATCGGCGACGGCGAGGGGCTGTGCGCCCCTATTCATGCAAGCATCTCCGGTACGGTGACCTCGGTTGCCACCGAGAAGCTGCCCACCGGCGCCACGGCTCCGGTGGTCACCATCGCCTCCGACGGCAAGATGGAAAACGACCCCGCGCTCACGGTTCCCACCTATAGCGGCAAGGACGAGTTCATCGCCTGCGTGCGCGATTCCGGCGTGGTGGGCCTGGGCGGCGCCTCGTTCCCCACGTGGTTCAAGATGCGTGCGCCCGAGGGCAAGAAGTTCGACTTCGTGGTCATCAACGCCATGGAGTGCGAGCCCTACATCACGAGCGACTACCGCCAGATGATCGAGCACGCGGAGCGCGTGATCGACGGCGTGGTGCGCGTGGCGCGTGCGCTCGAGATCCCCGCCGCCGTCATCGGCGTCGAGGATAACAAGCCCGAGGCCGTCGACGCGCTCAACCGCGCCATCGCGGACAAGGGCGTCGGCGATATCGTCGAAGTGCTCATGGTTCCCACCAAGTACCCCGCGGGCGGCGAGAAGGTCCTCATCGAGGCTACGACCGGCCGCGCCGTCCCCGCCGGCGGCCTGCCCATCGATGCCGGCTGCCTGGTGCTCAACGTCACCACGGTCTCGCGCGTGGAGGAGTACTTCCGCTACGGCGTGCCGCTGGTTCGCCGCACCATCACCCTTGCCGGCGACTGCGTGAAGAACCCCGGCAACTACCGCGTCCCGCTCGGCATGAGCGTCCGCGACGTCATCGAGGCTACCGGCGGCCTTGAGAAGCAGCCCAAGAAGATCATCATGGGCGGACCGATGATGGGCCGCACGGTCACCGATATCGACTGCCCCATCCTCAAGGCGAACAACGCCATCCTGTGCCTGGACAAGGACGCCGTCCTGCCCGAGGAGTCGCCTTGCATCCGCTGCGGACGCTGCGTGCGCGTGTGCCCGCTCGGTCTCATGCCGTACGCGCTCGACGCCGCCAGCCGCCGTCACGACGCGGTCGAGCTCGACGAGCTCGCGGTCATGAACTGCATGGAGTGCGGCTCCTGCGCGTTCACCTGCCCCGCCCATAGGCGCATCACCGCATCGATCCGCGAGGGCAAGGCCGCCTATCGCGGCGAGGTCGCGCGCCTGACCCAGCCTGCGAAGGAGGCGTAACGTATGAACCTGATCTTCGAGGATTCCCCGCACTTCCACGGCAGCGCGTCCACCTTCAAGATCATGGGCGCCGTGTGCCTGGCGCTCGTGCCCACGCTGCTTGCGGCAACGTGGCTCTACGGTCTGGCCGCTCCGCTGCTGGTGCTGGTATGCATCGCCACGGCGCTCGTCTGCGAGCACCTGTGCTGCGCCATCATGCATCGCGAGTCCACCGCGGGCGATATGTCCTGCGTGGTCACGGCCATGCTGTTCGCCTTCACCCTGCCCGCCACGGCGCCCGTGTGGGTCGCCGTCCTGGGCACCGCGTTCGCCATCGTCATCGTGAAGATGATGTTCGGCGGCATCGGCAACAACTTCGCCAACCCGGCCGTCGCCGCGCGCATCTTCGTGATGGTCGCGCTGCCCAGCGCCCTTTCGTCCTATCCGGATGTAGTGGGCAAGCCGCTCGACGCCATCACCGGCGCGACGCCGCTCGCATTGGAGGCCAATCCCTACAGCATCATGGACCTGCTGCTGGGCAACCACGCGGGCGCCCTGGGCGAGACCTGCGTCATCACGCTGCTCATCGGATACCTCTTCCTGCTGGCCATCAAGGTCGTTGATGCGTGGGCGACCGTGCCGTTCATCGGCACCGTGGCGCTCATCATGGGCTTTGCGGGCGAGGATGTCGTCTTCCAGCTGCTCTCCGGCGGCCTGGCGCTGGGCGCCTTCTTCATGGCCACCGACTACACCACCACGCCCATGACGCCGAAGGGCAAGATCATCTTCGGTATCGGCTGCGGCGTGATCACGTCGCTGGTGCGCCTGTTTGCCGCCGCGCCCGAGGGCGTGGCGTTCTCGATCCTGTTCATGAACATGTTCGTGCCCCTGATCGACCGCTATACCCGTCCCCGTCCGGTTGGAGGTGTGAAGAATGCCCTCGTCTAGCTCCTGGCTCTCGCGCCACCGCAACGGCGCGTTCTACACGCTCGGGCTCGTGCTCGCGGGCACCCTGGTGTGCGGCGGCGTGATCGCCGGCGTCCACTGGGTGCTTACCGACGCCTTCGCCGCGTCCGATGCCGCGCTCGATGAATCGAAGGGCGGCGCCCAGCGTGCGCTGCTGTTCCCCGATGCCACGTTCGAGAAGGTTTCCGCCCCCGCCATCGAGGGGCTCAACTCGGTGTACAAGACCGACGCCGGCGATTACGTCTTCGACGTCCAATCCAAGGGCTATCACGGCGATGTGGAGCTCATGGTGGGCATCACGTCTGCCGGTAAGGTCGCGGGCATCCAGGTCGTAGCCGAGGACGAGACCGACGGCATCGGCACCAACGCCCTTACCGACGAGTACTTCGGCACCTTTACCGACCTGGCCGCCTCCGGCGCGCTCACGGTCGAGGATGCCGGTGCCGGCGAGACCAAGGTGGACGGCGTGTCCGGTGCCACCTTCACGGCCAACGCCGTCATCGCCGACCTCAACATCGCCTTCGAAGCGTACGCGCAGATGGGAGGCAAATAATATGGCGCTGAATGAAAACATCGTGCGCGAGCAGGACGAGCGCGTGGCCGCTTTCGTGCGCACACCCGCGTTCGTCGTCGTCGCGGCGGCCCTGCCCGGCCTGTTTGCGGCCACGTCCACGGTCAACGGCATCGCCATCGGCCTGGCTACCGCCGTCGCCATCCTGGCGATGGCCGTCGTCGCCCCGCTGTTCCGCCGCTTCACCGGCGCGTTCTCCTTCCTGCCGCTCACGCTCCTTGCGGGCGCCACGGTATCGGTGCTCGTGAGCTTCGGCGTGCGCGTGGCCGATCCGGCTGCCTACGAGTCGCTCGGTATCTACCTGCCGCTCACCTGCGTGAACGCCATGGCCGTGGTGTTCGTCGCCCGCGACGGGTTCACCGCCGACCCCACCTCGAAGTCCTCGGTCGGCACCGCCGCGTTCGCCGCGCTCTGCGCGCTGCCAACGCTGGTGTTCGTGGGCTTCATCAACGAGATGTTCAGCACCGGCGTCGTCTTCGGCCTCACCATGCCCGAGCTCGCGGCCTCCCCGCTGTCCATTTTCGGTACGCCTGCGGGCTCGCTGCTCGTGCTCGCCTTGGTTGCCGCGTTCGTGCAGTCTATCTGCGACGTGTGCACCTCGTCCGAGAACGCTAAGGAGGATGAGCGCTAATGGAGTTCCTGAACTCGTTTTTCACCGCCGCATTCGATAACAACATCGTCTTCGCGCAGCTTATCGCCATGGTCTCTGTGATCCTGGTGGCCCATCGCCCGCAGGATGCCATCCGCATGGGCGGCCTTCTGGGTATCGCCGTCGCGGTGGCGGGCGTTATCGGCTGGCCGCTGTATGCGGGCTTTCTGATTCCCTGGAGCGTCTCCTACCTCGCGCCGCTTGGTTGCGTGCTCGCCAGCACCGGCGCCATCTTCGTGGGCGGCACCATCATGGGTGCCGGCAAGCCCTCCGAAGAGCGCACGCGTATCCTGCGTTCCTGCACCATCTTGGCGTGCAACGCCGCCGTGTTGGCGGTTCCGCTGGCCAACGGCGCCGTGGCCGAGACGCTTACGTTCTGGTCGGCCTTCGGTACCTCGCTGGGTGCGGGCTTCGGCCTGTTCTTGGCCGTGGTGCTGTTCGCCTTCGTTCGCAACGGCATCGACGAGCGCCTGGTTCCGCATGCGCTGCGCGGCCTGCCCATCACGCTGATTACCGCGTCGCTGATGGCGCTCGCCTTCACGGGCGTCGCGGGCATCGCTGGCGGACTGTTCGTGTAAGGGGGATTTGACTGATGACCGATCCTATCATCATGGTGGGCGTTCCGCCCATTCTGCTCGCCGTCATCGGCGGCGGCGTCGCCATCGCTCTGAGCATCTGCGCCGGCATCAACAACTTCGCCGACCGCCGCGAGGCTCGTGCCGAGGCCGAGGAAGCCGAAGCTGCCGACGCGGCGTCCGAGGAAGTGGCGGCGGAGGCGTAGCGCCTTTCAACCACGTTTGCAGCAAAGCGCTCTCCAGGTTAGTCCTGGGGAGCGCTTTTGTTTTGAGGCGAGCACTTGAGTCCGGATGCTGGGAACCACGGTCGATGGACTCTTGGATGGCGAGGTGCCTGCGATCGCGCAGGAGACAACCGAGGCTCGCCGAAAGCTCGCACGCTGCCTTGCCACGCTTGTTGCTCTCTTTATCCTTTATCTCATCGTGAATATCGTCGACGTCGCGTTCATGCGCGGCGAGTGGAACCATACGGCGCACTATGTGTGCAGCGGCATCCGAATCACCCTGGCAGCGGCCTCAATCCCCGTCGCGAAGCGCATGCGCGCTATCACGCGCGGGCGCGAGCTGGGCGACGTGGTGAGCATCATGATGTTCGTAGAGGGCTATCCAGAGGGTCAGGAGCCGCCGAACAACGTCTTCTACCGCACGGTTCTCACCAACATCCCCGCGCTGTACACGCTGTTCCTCGTGGCGCTCGCGGCGGTCTTCATCGCGATCGTCTACGCTTAGGATCGAATTGGGGGAAGGGCGCCAGCCTTGCAAGAAAACGGGCCCCTCGACGAGGGGCCCGCTGCACGGATGCATGGCTGTCGCGCGTGCGCGTTACGGCATGATGCTGTTGGCGCCGTCCACGATGACGCTCTGGCCGGAGAAGTAGCAGGAATCCGGACCGGCGAGGAAGGCGATGACGGGCGCGATGTCCATCTCGGGGTCGCCGAAGCGCTTCATCGGGTTGAGGTTGACCTGCTTGGCGTACTCCTCCGGGAACTTCTCGGCCCACGCCTTGGCGGCCGGGGACTCGGCGCCGGGCAGCACGATGTTGACGGTGATGCCGTACTGGCCCCACTCCTTGGCGGCTATCTTGGTCAGGCCGCGCAGGGCCTCCTTGTTGGAGCCGTAGGCGAGCTGGCCGGCGATGCCGAACATGCCGGTGGCGGAGGCGAAGTTGATGATGCGGCCCTCGTGCTGCTCCTTCATGTAGGGGAAGGCGGCCTGCATGTAGTTGAGGGAGCCGATCACGCCGGACTCCCAGGCCTTGAGCATGTTGTCGTACTCGGTGTCCTCGACGGGCTGCGAGGGAACGATGGCCTGGCCGTTGTTGACGATGACGTCGATGGAGCCGTAGGTCTCGACGGCCTTCTCGACGACCTCGAAGACGCGCTCGCGGTCGGCGGAGTCGCAGGTCATGGCGAAGCCCTCGCCGCCGAGCTCGCGGATCTCGGCGATGGTGGCCTCGATGGGCTCCAGGCGACGGCCGGTGGTGATGACCTTGACGCCGCGCTTGGCGAGGCACAGCGCGATGCCCTTGCCGATGCCCTGGCCGGCGCCGGTTACGACGGCGACCTTCTCGTTCAGCTGCTTCATGATGAGTCCTCTCTCTTTTGAAGCCTGTGCGGTTGCGGGGCGTGCGGATGCAGCTCCTGCGCGCACGTATTTGCCAGAAGTCTATCCACTAAACGGGTGGATAAACGCGACTTCGCCGTTCGGGCTGCCAGACGGCGCGCCGTCATTCCGCTATCGGCATGCTGCGTGGCTGATCGGAGCTATCGAAGGAGCCGCTGATGTGCAGTTCTGCCGACTTTTCCCATCGGTTCTGGAGATGCAAATGTATACTCGCTTCCATGCATTTTTATAACTGCGGGTTTGTAATCGATCGTCACAGGGATACTTGGCGCAATCGTAAAACGATGGGAAAAGCCGGCAGGATTGCAATATGGGCTCGCGCATGCCTCGCGCTCCGCGTGCGATGGTACCCTGTAGTGGTTGAGATTCGACCACTAGGGAGGCCCATGTGACGGAGCAGCAGAGCTTGTTTGGCGATATGGCGGCGAATGGAGACGCGAGGACGGATAGCGCTCCGGCATCGCCTGCCGAGACCTCGCAGGATGCCCGCTCTCGGGCTGCGGCGCGCGCGGCCGAGCTGCGCCACCTGCTCGATTACCACGCGTACCGCTACTACGCGCTGGACGCGCCGGAGATCACGGACGCCGCCTTCGACGCGTTGCTGGTGGAGCTCCAACAGATCGAGGCCGCCTATCCCGATCTCGTGACGTCGGGCTCCTACACGCAGCGCGTGGGCGGATTCGTGGACGTGGAGCAATTCACGCCCGTCACGCACATGGCGCGCATGTACTCCATGGATGACGCCATGAACCTCGAGGAGCTCGACGAGTGGCTTGCGCGAACCGAAGCCGCGCTGGGCGAGGGGCATGTCGCCTATACCTGCGAGCTCAAGATCGACGGCTTGGGTGTTGCGATCACGTACCAGGACGGTGCGTTCGTGCGCGCGGCGACGCGCGGCGATGGCACCACGGGCGAGGACGTCTCGTTGAACGTGCGCACCATCAAGGACGTGCCCATGCACCTTTCTGAGGCGGCGCTCGCACACATGGGTGCGGACCGCGGGACCCCCATCGAGGTGCGCGGCGAGGTCTACATGCCCAAGGGCAGCTTCGCGCGCCTCAACGCCGAGGCCGACGCCGAGGGCCGCGAGCCCTTCGCCAACCCCCGAAACGCCGCTGCGGGCAGCCTGCGCCAGAAGGATCCCAAGGTAACCGCGACGCGCAGCCTGGCCACCTTCATCTACTCGATCGCAGACACGGCGCCCCTGCACGTGGACTCCCAGCACGCGTTCCTCGACTGGCTGCGCGAGGCGGGCTTCTCCGTCAACCCGAACGTGGCCCGTTGCACCTCGCCGGCCGAGGTCCATGCCTTCTGCGCCGACGCGCTGGCGCACCGCGGCGACCTCGATTACGACATCGACGGCGTCGTCGTGAAGGTGGACGGGTTCGACCAGCAGGCCGACCTCGGCTTCACCGCGCGCGCCCCGCGCTGGGCCATCGCGTTCAAGTTCCCGCCCGAGGAGAAGACCACCGTGCTGCGCGATATCCGCATCCAGGTGGGCCGCACCGGCGTGCTTACCCCGGTGGCGGAGTTCGACCCGGTGACCGTGGCCGGCTCCACCATCGCCCGCGCCACGCTACACAACATCGACGAGATCCGCCGCAAGGACGTGCGCGTGGGCGACACCATCGTCGTGCACAAGGCGGGCGACGTGATCCCCGAGGTCGTGGGGCCCGTCCTGGACAAGCGCTGGCCCGACGCGGTCGAATGGGATATGCCCACCGAGTGTCCCGCGTGCGGGAGCCCCGTGGTTCACGAGGACGGCGAGGTAGCGTATCGCTGCGTGTCGCTGGACTGCCCGGCGCAGCTCAAGGAGCGCCTGATCCACTGGGTGAGTCGCGGCTGCATGGACGTGGACGGCGTGGGCGAGGAGCTCGTGGACAAGCTCGTCGAAGCGGGGCTGGTGCACGACGTCGCGGATTTCTACCAGCTGGATGCGGACACCATCGCTGCGCTCGACACGGGCCGTGTGTATGCCACCTCCAACGCGAAGAAGGGCGTGCGCGCGGGAGACGCTATCCCCGTGGGGCCCACCATCGCCGCGAAAGCGGTCGACCAGCTCAATCAGTCGAAGCGGCAGCCGTTGGGGCGCGTGCTGTTCGCCCTGGGTATCCGCCACGTTGGCAAGACGGTGGGCGAGGCGCTGGCGCAGCGGTTCTTGAGTATCGACGCGCTCGTGCAGGCAAGCGAGGAGGATATCGCCGGCTGCGAGGGCATCGGGCCCAAGATCGCCGCGAGCGTGAAGCAGTTCCTCTGCGTTCCCGAGAACCTTGAAGTTCTCCAGCGTCTGCGCGACGCCGGGTTCGCGCTCGAGGAGGACCTGGGCGCCGCGGCGTCGCGGGCGGCCGAGGCAACGGGCGTCGATGCCCGGCTCGCCGAGACGCAGCCGCTCGCCGGGCTCACGTTCGTGCTCACCGGCACGCTGGTCAACCGCACGCGAGACGAAGCCGGCGCCGCACTCAAGGCTCTGGGCGCGAAGGTGACCGGCTCGGTATCCAAGAAGACGAGCTACCTGGTTGCCGGGCCCAAGGCGGGCTCCAAGCTCACCAAGGCCGAGGGCCTGGGCGTGCCTGTTTTGAACGAGGAGCAGATGGAGGAGATCCTGGCGACCGGTGCCGTGCCGCAGGCGTAGGGATAGCCGCGTGCTGCCCGGCACGCGGCCGACCGTTATCGCGCACCGTGCATCTATCCCCACGGCGGCAGGTGGTTTTCGGTATACTCGCTTGAGCACTATCGAATCCCACAGGAGGTATCCATGGCCGTAGAGCCCAAGCCCATGCACGACCTGCCCGCCCATCACCTGGTGCCCGATGCGCTCACCCCGGAGCAGATCGAGTCCAAGGCCGAGACCGTGGCCATCAGCAAGGCGAACATGCCGTTTGTGAAGCTGTTCGTCCTCGCTATGTTCGCCGGCGCGTTCGTGGCGCTGGGCGCGGCGTTCTTCACCGTGGTCATGGGCGATACCGAGATGGGGTTCGCGGCGCAGCGCGCCCTCGGCGGCCTGTGCTTCTGCCTGGGCCTCGAGTTGGTGCTGCTGTGCGGCGCCGAACTGTTTACCGGCAACGCGCTCATGGTGCTGGGCAAGGTGTCGGGCAAGATCTCGTGGGGTGGTCTGGCGCGCAACTGGAGCGTCGTGTGGTTGGGCAACTTCGTGGGCGCCCTGGCGATCGCCGCGCTGATCTTTTTGGCCGATCTGCAGAGCATGGGCGGCGGTTCCGTGGGAGACGCCATGGTGGCGCTCGCCGTGGGCAAGGTTACGCCGGCGTGGCATACGCTGTTCTTCAAGGGCGTGCTGTGCAACCTGCTCGTCTGCCTGGCGGTGTGGATCGGCTTCGGCGCGCGCACCACGGCGGACAAGGTGCTCGGCATCATCCTGCCGGTGGCGGCGTTCGTGGTGATGGGCTTCGAGCACTGCGTGGCCAACATGTTCTTCCTGCCCATGGGGCTTGCCGCCAAAGCCGCCGGCTTCGGTGCGGCGGTGGCGGGAGCCGAGTCGCTCACAGCGGGATCGCTCGCTTATAACCTGTCGGCCGCCACGCTCGGCAACATCGCCGGCGGCATCCTCATCGTGGGCGTGGGCTACTGGATCGCCTACGGACGCGAGGCACACAAGCACGAGGTCGAGGCGGGCAAGCTCGCGGAGTAGGGGCGCGGTGGAGCCCGCGCGTCCGCAGGGTGGCGCGGCGGGAAACGGGCTGAGAGAGACATGAGGACCCGGCCTTGGCGGGCGAAGCAGCTCCCAGGGCCGGGTCTTTTTCATGCGCGTCAAGCGCCGGGCGCAACGCGGCAACCTCGGATTGAGCCTCCGCCGGGCGCCCGAACCTCAGATTGGTGCCTGTCCCTAATCCGAGGTGCGCTGCACGCGGACGGCGGTGCCGGTGGCGCAGGTCATGATCATGCCCTCGAAGGTCTCGTAGCCAAGGGATGCGCCAACGACGGCATTTGCCCCCATGGCCTCGGCGCGATCGGACAACTCCTGCAGGGCGTGGTCGCGCGCCTGAGCCATCTCCTCTTCGTAGCCCGCGGAGCGCCCGCCGAAGATATTGCGGAAACCCGCGCCGATGTCGCGGAACATGTCGATGCCGCTGACGACCTCGCCGGAAACAACGCCCAGATACTCCTTGATCCTGTAGCCGTCGAGGCTGTTGGTGGTGGTGATGGCAAGCATGGCCCTTCCTTTCGATCGCCTGGCCTTACGGGGAGTTATACCCTGGTTGACGGTCGGGCATGCACAGCGAGGACGCGGGGACGAGGGTACGGTAACGAGGCGGCCGCCCGAGAGCGAGGCTTTCGGGCGGCCGTAGCGTGACGATCGGTTGTCATCGTATTGTATGGAAGCGTGCGGCGAGGCGGTGCCGCGGGAACAGGCTTCAGGCTAGGGTCTCAGATTAGTGCCTGTCCCTTTTTCGAGGGGTTGCCGCGTGGAGGTCGAGTGAACGCCTATGACGTTTTTGATGCCGCCCGCGTGCGGCGCTACTCCTCCTCGCCCTCGTAGCCGTCCTCGTCGCCGAGGCAGTCCTCCTCGATGCGGCGCTTGAGCGCGTCGATGCCGGCGCCCGTCTGGGAGCTGGTCACGATGATGTCCTCGGGGTCGAGCTGGAGCTGCTTGCGGATGTTGGCGAGCTGCTTGGCCTGCTGGCCCTTCCCCAGCTTGTCCGCCTTCGTGAGGCAGACCACGAAGTTGAACTCGTTCTCACGCAGGTACTCGATCATGTCGAAGTCGAGCTTGGAAGGGTCGTGGCGGATATCGACAAGCGAGACGACCAGGTTGAAGCTGCGCTCGCTCTCGAGGTAGTCGCCGATGAGCTGGGCCCAGCGCTGGCGTTCGGCCTTGGAGCGCTGCGCGAAACCGTAGCCCGGAAGGTCCACGAAGTGGATTCCGTCGGCCTCGAAGAAGTTGATGTTGGCGGTCTTGCCCGGGGTGCTCGAGACCTTGACGAGGCCCTTGCGGTTGAACAGCTTGTTCATGATGGATGACTTGCCCACGTTGGAGCGCCCCACGAAGCTCACCTCGGGGCAGGTCGACGGCGGGATCTGGCTCGTGGCGCCGTAGCTGGCGATGAACTTGGCGAGGTTGTAGTTGATCTGGCTCATGGGGCCTCCTAGGGAATGGGTATGCGGGCGTGCCGGGCGGTCGGCCTAGTTGTCGGAGATGCCGAGCTTCACGGCGAGACGGCGGATGATCGAGAGCGTGAGGGCGCTCGCGGAGCGGGCGTAGCCGTCCAGATCGAACTCGCGGTCGCAAAACGCGTCGTAGGCTTCGTCGCAGTTGTCGGAGATGGCGCGCAGCACCAGGCAGTCGATCTTGTTCTTGGCTGCCACATGGGCGATGGCGGCGCCCTCCATCTCGGCGCAGTCCGCCTGGGTGGCGGCTATGACACGCTCGCGCGCTTCGGCGCCCGTGATGAAGCGGTTGCCCGATGCGATGGTCCCGCGCAGGTAGCGGTGCACGTCGGCGGAGGTATCGTTGCGGCGGAAGAACGTGGCGTCGGCGGCGGCGCGGGCCTCGGCGTCCTGTTCGCCTTCGGCGATGGCAGCGTTCACGAAGCCGTGGGCGAGGAGGGTCTCCTCGGCGAGGTCGACGAGGAAATCGCTGCTGGCGAACTCCTCCAGGCCCGGTGCGGATTCGGCGATGAGCGCGGTGTCGGTGTCGGTGTAGCGCAGACGCTCGCCGATGACGACGTCGTCGATATGCAGCGCGGGGTTGAGCCCGCCGGCGATGCCGCTGAAGATGATGGCGTTAGCGCCGTATTTGGAGATGAGGTGCTGCGCGGCGGCCGCGGCGTTGACGGTGCCCATGCCGGCGGTGGTGCACACGATGTTGAAGCCGTGGTACTCGCCGCCGATGATCTTGAGGCCGGCTTCCTCGCACACGGTGCCGCGCTCGATGGACGTATAGATCTGGCGCACTTCCTTCTCGAGCGCGCCGATGATCGCGATGGTAGGTGCCATGATGCTCCTCGCAGTTGTCTGGCGTGTTTTCGATGCCTAATGGTACCAGTCTTGCATGGAAAAAATGCGTGTCGCCCATGGTACGATTGCCCGCGGAATGCGATTTGGGCCGGGTGGCAGCCCGGTATGGCGAGGGGAGATGCATGACTACCGACAACCGCTCCATCGAGGCGCCGCGCGCCGCCTCTGCGGCCGACCTGTCTGCGGCCCGGCGCAGCCTCTGCGTCCTGCTGCTGGTGGTCATGGGCTTCATTCTGGGTTGCTCGGAGTTCATCGTCATCGGTATCGAGCAGCAGATCGCCGATGCCTTCTCGGTGCCGCTCGCGCACGTGGGAGGGCTCGTCAGCGCGTTCGCCCTCTCCTATGCGATCCTGACCCCGATCCTCGCGCTCACCACGGGCAGGTTCCGCCGGTTCACGCTGCTCGTCGGGTATTCGGTCGTCTTCTGCGCGGGCAACCTCCTCGCGGCCCTCGCGCCGACGTTCGAGCTGCTGTACGCCGCCCGCCTGGTGCTCGGCGCGGTCTCCGGCGGCCTGCTCGCGGTCGGCGTCACCTACCTGCCCGAGCTCATGGATCCCAAGCGAACGCCCTTCGCGATCTCCCTGGTCTACGGCGCCTTCTCGGTGGCCATGGTGCTGTCCACCTCGATCGGCAAGATGATCGCCGAGCTCTCGAGCTGGCACGTCGCGATGTGGGCGGTCCTCGCCGTCGCCGTGGTGGTGTGCCTCGCGCTCGTCGCCGTGCTGCCCCGCGCCGGGGAGACCGACGAGCCCGCGACCGTTCGCGACCAGATCGGCCTTCTGGCCGAGCCCCAGGTCCTGACCGGCATGGCGATCTTCGTCTTCGGCGTGGGCGGCGTCTACGTCTTCTACGCGTTCATCACGCCCTACCTCGAGCAGGTCCTGGGACTGAGCCCCTTCCAGGCGTCCGCGGTGCTCATGGTCTACGGCGTGATGTGCATCATCTCCAACATGCTCTCGGGCGTGCTGGACTCGCGCGCGGGCATGCGCGGCCTGGTGCCGGTCTTCGTCATCCAGACCGGTCTGCTGCTCGCGCTGTACGCGCTCGGCTCGACGATGCCCCTCGCCCTGGCCGTGGTCCTCGCCATCGGCGTCTCCATGTACGTGCTCTCGGTGCCGTGCATCACCATGTTCATGCGCGTCGCGCGGCAGCGGCACCCCAAGGCCATGATGCTGGCGAGTTCCGTGGAGCCCACCGCCTTCAACATCGGCATCAGCTTCGGCACGGCGGTCGGCTCGGCCGTGGTCGCGGGGCCCGGCATGGCGAGCGCGGGCCTGGTGGGCGCGTCCTTCTCGGTGGTCGCCCTCGTCCTCACGCTCGTCACGATGCGCATAGACCGCCGCCGCGGCTAGGCGCGACGGCGTACAGCCTGGTTAGAGCGGAGACGAGCTCCGTCCGCATGCGCGCGGGCGGGGCTCGCCTGTGTAATCGTATGATGCGCTTTCGATTGCGATCGGGTGCTACAGGTACTCGATCTGCGCGCCCTGCGTGTCGCAGGTGAGGATATGCGTCTCGCACTCCGGGAACCGCTCGCGCAGGCGTACCTGCAGGAACTTGGCAACGATGGTGTCGTCGGTCACGGCCATGAGCGTGGAGCCCGAGCCCGAGATCCACAGCGTGCCCGCCCCGCCGTCCAGGCACGTGCGGCGGATGGCGTCGTAGTCGGGGATGAGCGCGCGGCGGTAGGGCTCCTGCAGGCGGTCGTCGTTGGCGCCGGCGATCAGCGCGAGGTCGCCGGTCTCCAGACCGCGGGTCATGCCTGCGATGCGCCCCATCTGCCACACGGCGGAGGAGAGCGGGACCTCCTGCGGCACGACCTTGCGGGCCGCGCTGGTGTGCACCTCGTAGGGCGGGATGATCGTGATGAATCGCAGGCGGTCGCTCACCTCGTAGCGAAGGCAGCGGGGGAGTCCGCCCTCGGGCGTGAAGGAGCATACGGCGCCGCCCAGGATCGCGGGGGCGACGTTGTCGGGGTGCCCCTCGACCGCCGTGGCGATGCGCACGAGCTCGGCGCGGTCGACGGTGTGGCCGGTCAGCGCGGCGGCCGCCATGATGCCGGCCACGACGCAGGTCGAGCTCGACCCCAGTCCGCGCGCTACGGGCACCTCGGTCTCTATGTGGAGGCGCACCGGGAAGGGCTCCTCGCCCCATTCGCGCAGCGCGTCGGCGAAGGAGGCGTACGCGAGGTTGTCCTCGTTGCAGAACTCCTCGGGGCAGCCGGTGATCTGCAGCGTCTCGGCGCGCTCGAAGGTGAAGTGCGAGTAGAGCGACACGGCCATGCCGAGCGTGTCGTAGCCGATGCCGAGGTTCGCGCTGGTGGCCGGCACGGTGATCTTGATCATGTTGATGCTCCTTTGCAGGACGGGGCGGGGTCGGCGCATCGTCCGCCGCGAGTTTCCGCACGAGCCGAAGGCGCCGGCGGCGCCTTCGCGCGAGCCCAGGACTGTCCGAGCGCCGGATGATGCACCGACCCCGGCTCTCGGGCGGGATGGTTACAGCTTGGCGGACGCCGCCTCCACGAACGCGCCCATGCCATCGATGTCCACCACGGCGTCGTGCAGCACGGGCTTCTCCCGCAGCTCAGACAGCTGCGTGGGCGCGCAGGTGCCCGTTGCCTTCTCGAGCACCTGCATGCAGGCGAAGTCGTCGGGCGGGCAGAACAGGCCGAGCGAGCTTGCGACGGCGCGCGGGAACTTGTACGGGCTCGCGGTGGAGAGGACCACGCGAGCGCGAGCGTCCGGAGCGGCTGCGACCTGTTGCAGCGCGTGGTAGCCGCAGGCGGTGTGCGGGTCGATCAGGTAGCCATGGCGCTCCCAGCAGTCCTTGATGGCCGCGGCCACCTCGTCCTCGTCCGCCCAGCCGCAGCCGAAGACCTCCTGGATGCGGGCGAGCAGGTCGGCGGGCACCGTGTAGCGGCCTCCGGCCAGCTCATCCATAAGGCGCGCGACGAGCTCGCAGTCGCCATCCGCCAGATAGTAGAGCATGCGCTCGAGGTTGGACGAGATGAGGATGTCCATGGACGGCGAGGTGGTGGTGTAGAAGGGGCGCTCGCGGTCGTAGGCACCGGTGGTGAGGAAGTCGAACAGCACGTTGTTCTTGTCGCTCGCAACGATGAGCTTGGCGACCGGCAGCCCCAGGCGCTTGGCGTAGTAGCCCGCCAGGATGTCGCCGAAGTTGCCCGTGGGCACGCAGAACTCCACGGCGTCGCCCGCCTCGACGGCGCCCTCGCGCAGCAGCTGGGCGTAGGCGGCGAAGTAGTAGACGACCTGGGGCACCAGGCGGCCGACGTTGATGGAGTTGGCGCTGGAGAGCTGAACGCCGGATGCGGCCAGGCGCGCGGCGAGCTCGCGGTCGGCGAAGATGCGCTTGACGGCGCTCTGCGCGTCGTCGAAGTTGCCCCGCACGGCGCAGACCGAGACGTTCGCGCCCTCCTGCGTGCTCATTTGCAGCTCCTGCACGCGGGAGACCTTGCCTTCCGGATAGAAGACGGTGATGCCGCAGCCCGGTGCGTCGGCGAAGCCCGCGAGCGCCGCCTTGCCGGTGTCGCCGCTCGTGGCGGTGACGATCATGATCTTGTCCGCGGCGCCCTCGTCGGCGGCGTTCGTGCGCGCCATGAGGCGGGGGAGCATCTGCAGCGCGACGTCCTTGAACGCGCTGGTGGGACCGTGCCACAGCTCGAGCACGTAGGAGGGGAGCGCCTGCGCGTCCATGCTCTCGCCCGCGAGCTTTACAAGGGGTGTGACCTCAGGCGATGCGAAGGTGTCGCCGTATGCCTCATCGACGCATGCGGCGATCTCGTCGGCGGGGTAGTCGGGCAGCAGCAGGCCCAGGACCTCGCGCGCCAGCTCCAGGTAGCCCTTCGAGGCGAGGCCCGCCAGGTCGATGCGCCGCTCGCCGAGCTCGTCGGATACGTACAGACCGCCGTCGGGGGCAATGCCGCGGCGGATGGCCTGCTTGGCGCTGAGGGCTTCGATGCGGGAACGGGTGCTGTGGTACGTCGCCATAAACGTGCTCCTTCGGCGTGCGGCAGCGCCATGCAGGCGCTGATGAAACGTTGCAGCACATGGTAGCAGAGCATGCAAGGTCCCAACGGCGCCGCCAGCCGTCTGGCGCACGGGTGCAGCTGCATTTCACAGGACGTTCTTTGTTTGGAAACAAAAGTGCGATTATGCAATATGCCGCCGATGTGGTTTAGTAGACTAAGCATTCACGGCGCTTGCCCACGGTAAAGCGATAGCTCGTGAAACGATGGCGCGGATGCGCGTCGCACGTATGAGTTGGAAGGGTTATTCGTTCACCATGATCAAGATCACCAAATTCGGCGGTTCATCGGTTGCCGATGCCGAGCACTTCAGGAAGATCAAGGGCATCATCGATGCCGACCCGGCCCGCCGCTTCGTGGTCGTGTCCGCCTGCGGACGCCGCTCCTCGGGTGACACCAAGGTCACCGACCTGCTCTACCTGGTGGACGCGCACGTGAACTACCATGTGTCCTGCGATGATCTGCTCGCCGACATCGGCCAGCGCTATTTCGACATCGCCGACGAGCTCGGTCTGTCCTATCCCATACGCGAGGAGTTCGCCGCGTTCGCCGAGCGCGCCCGCTCGGGCGGCTACAGTACCGAGGAGCTGGTGAGCCGCGGCGAGTATTTCACCGCGCGCCTCATGGCCGAGTACCTCGGTCTTCCCTTTATCGACGCCATCGATATGGTTGCCTTCCACCACGACGGGACGCTCTCCATGAAGCGCACCGCCGAGCTCGTGCGCGAGAACGCCCGCGAGGGCGGGTTCGTGATGCCGGGCTTCTACGGTGCCACCAAGGAAGGCAAGGTCAAGCTGCTCGATCGCGGCGGCGGCGACATCTCGGGCTCCATCCTCGCCCAGTGCCTCGAGGCCGACCTGTACGAGAACTGGACGGACGTCTCGGGCTTCCTGTCCGCCGACCCGCGCATCGTCGCCCACGCCCAGCCCATCCCGCGCATCACCTACGAGGAGCTGCGCGAGCTGTCGTACATGGGCGCCTCCGTCCTGCATGAGGAGGCGGTCTTCCCGGTGCGCGACGCGGGCATCCCGCTCGTCATCAAGAACACCAACGCGCCCGATGACCCGGGCACCATCATCTCCGAGACGGCCAAGGACGGCGACACCGAGCCCATCATCACCGGCATCGCCGGCAAGCGAAACTTCCTGGCCATCAACGTCTCGCGCGACCGCACCAAGAGCCGCATCGGCTTCATGCGCCGCGCGCTGTCGGTGTTCGAGCGCTACGGCATCTCCGTCGAGCACATGCCCACCGGCGTGGACCAGTTCGCGGCCGTCGTGCAGGCATCCGATGTGAAGGACTCGCTGTACTCGCTCATCTCCGATATCCAGGAGGAGGTCGAGCCGTTGGAGATCGAGGTCGTCGAGGACCTCGCGCTCATCGCCACCGTGGGCCGCAACCTGCGCGGCCGCGCCGGCATCTCGGGCCATCTCTTCGGCAAGCTGGGCGAGGCGGGCGTGAGCGTGCGCATGATCACGCAGGGCTGCGACGAGATCAACATCATCGTAGGCGTGGAGGAGCGCGACTTCGACCTTGCCATCAAGACCATCTACGAGGCGTTTTCCGATGAAGACGGCATCGTGACCACCGCGGACCTCGAGCCCGCGCCGCGTCCGTTCTAAGCTATAAGGGGAGCAACCATGAAGCAGTACACAGTCGCTATCGTCGGCGCGACGGGCGCCGTCGGCACCCAGATGCTCGCGTGCCTGGAGGAGCAGCGCTTTCCCGTGGGCGCGCTCAAGCTCCTGGCGAGCCCGCGCTCGGCAGGCAAGGTCGTCGAGACCCCGTGGGGCCCCGTCACGGTCGAGGCCGCCGCGCCCGAGGCGTTCGACGGCGTGGACATCGTGCTGGGCGCCGCCGAGGACGACGTGGCGAAGGCGCTGTACCCGGAGGCCGTGCGTCGCGGCGCCGTGGTGGTGGACAACTCGCACGCCTTCCGTCTGGACGAGGACGTGCCGCTGGTCATCCCCGAGATCAACGCCGCCGACGCCCTGCAGCACAAGGGCATCATCGCCAATCCCAACTGCGCCACCATCATCGGCTTGGTGCCCACCTGGCCGCTGCATCGAATCGCGGGCGTGACGCGCATGATCGTATCCACCTATCAGGCCGCGTCCGGCGCGGGCGTGCCCGGCATGCGCGAGCTCGAGGAGCAGATCGGCTGCATGGGCCGCGGCGAGGAGATCCCGGCGCCGTCCGCCTTCGCGGCGCAGCTCGCGAGCAACCTCATCCCGCAGATCGGCGGCGAGAAGTTCGAGGGCTTCACCTCCGAGGAGATGAAGATGCAAAACGAGGGCCGCAAGATCATGCACCTGCCCGCGCTGCGCGTGAACTGCACCTGCGTGCGCGTTCCGGTCCTGCGCTCCCATTCCGAGAGCGTGACGCTGGAGTTCGAACGCGACATCACCCTTGAGCAGGTGCGCGAGGCCCTGGCTGCCGCCCCGGGCGTCAAGCTTGTGGACGACCTGGCCGCCGAGTCGGCGCACGACCGCTGGCCCATGCCGCTGGACACCACCGACCAGGACCTCATCTGGGTCGGCCGCGTGCGCCGCGACATCTCCAACCCCGACGCCCTGCGCGGCATCACCTTCTGGTGCTGCGGCGACCAGATCCGCAAGGGCGCTGCCACCAACGCCGTCCAGATCGCCAAACTCCTCTGCGAGTAGGAGCCGCGGGGGTGCATGGGTCCCGGGGCCCGTGCGTCGCCGGCGCTCTCCTGCAGCCCCTTCTCATATCGAACGCGCTTCAAGCCGCGTGCTGCTTGCCTGCAGCACGCGGCTTGCTCGTTGAGCGGCCTGTTTTATCGCGTCAAATCGGCGCCGTGCGGGGTATAAGTACCAATCATCACGCACGATGGAGCGCATTCGCGTCGGAGGTACCTGCATGCCATATATAGAGTTCGAAAACGTGTACAAGATCTACGGATCGGGCGAGGGCGAGGTGCATGCGCTGGACGGCGCGAGCTTCTCGGTCGAGCGCGGCGAGCTCGCGGTGGTGCTGGGTGCGTCGGGCGCCGGCAAGACCACGGCGCTCAATATCCTGGGCGGCATGGACAGCGCCACGAGCGGGCGCGTGGTGGTGGACGGGCGCGACATCAGCGCCGCGTCCGAGGACGATCTGGTCGAGTACCGCCGCGCCGACGTGGGCTTCGTCTTCCAGTTCTACAACCTGGTGCCCAACCTCACGGCGCTCGAGAACGTCGAGCTGGCGGCGCAGATCTGCCCCGATTCCCTCGACGCGGCCGAATGCCTGGCCAAGGTGGGCCTGGCGCAGCGCACGGTCAACTTCCCGGCGCAGCTCTCGGGCGGCGAGCAGCAGCGCGTCTCCATCGCGCGCGCCATCGCCAAGAACCCCAAGCTCCTGCTGTGCGACGAGCCCACGGGCGCTCTGGACTACCAAACCGGCAAGCAGGTTCTCAAGCTGCTGCAGGATACGTGCCGCCGCGACGGCATCACCGTCGTCATCATCACGCACAACTCCGCCCTCGCGCCCATGGCCGACCGCCTCATCCGCTTCAAGAGCGGGCGCGTCACGTCCATGGAGTGCAACGAGCACCCCGTGCCCATCGAGCAGATCGAGTGGTAGGCATGGCGATGGGGAAGAAGGACTGCCGCGCAGCGAAGGCGCGGCCAAACGCGTTTACCACCGATATCAAGCGCACGATAACGGGCAACCTCAAGCGTTTCATCTCGCTGTTCGTCATCACGGCGCTGGGCACCACCATGTTCGTCGGCCTCAAGGCCGCCTGCGACGACCTGCGTGCCACGGCCGATAGCTACTACGACGAGCAGCGCCTGTTCGACATATCCGTGCAGTCCACGCTTGGCCTGGATGGGGCGGACATCGCGGCGCTCGCCGCGCTCGAGGGCGTGGACGAGGCGGAGGGCGGCTATACCGAGACCGCCTACACGCAGGTGGACGGGCGGCGCGCGAAGGTCGACCTCAAGGCGCTGTCCGCGGCGGGCATCAACGAGCCGCGCGTACTCGAGGGCCGCTTGCCGCGCGATGTCGGCGAGGTGGCGGTGACGCAGCGCTTCCTCGACGCGAGCGGCAAGCGCGTGGGCGATACGGTGACGTTTGCCGGCGCCGACGAAGGCGAGCCGTCCGGGGACGCGCCGACAGGCGCCGGGGACGAGGCCGCCGGCTCGCAGGACGGCGCGGCGACGGATGCCGCGTCCATGCCGATCTTCAAGCGCGGCACCTATACCATCACCGGCGCGGTCCTCGATCCCACGGACGTGAACGCTGGAACCAAGACCATGTCGTTTCGCGCGGGGGGCGGCGCGCAGTTCGCGTTCTTCCTCACGCCGGCTGCCGTACGGGACCGCGATACGTTCACGGTCGCGTATCTCACGGTGGCGGGTGCGGCGGAGCTGCCTACGTATTCGGATGAATACGACGAGCTGGTAGACGAGGTCAAGCAGCGCGTCGAGGCGGCGCGCGAGGCAGGCGCGTCGGCGCGGACCGACCGCGTGCGCGCCGACGCCCTGGGCCAGATCGAGGAGAAGCAGCGCGAGGCCGAGGCGCAGCTGGCCGAGGCGGACGAACAGCTCGCCGGCGCCCGCGGCCAGGTCGCCGACGCCCTCGCGCAGATCGAAGCCGGCCGGCGCGAGCTGGAGCGGCAGGGGGCGAGCGCCGAGTCGCAGCTCGATGCCGCACAAAAACAGCTGGACGCTTCGAGTGCCCAGCTCGATGCGGCATGGGCCACGGTCCAGGCCAAGCAGGCCGAGCTCGATGAGGGAGCGGCTGCTGCTGAAGATTCGCTGAAGCAGATCGAGCGCGCCGAGGCGGGCGCCGCTACGCTGAAAACCCTGATGGGCGAGGCGTGGCCGGCTGACGCCTGGGCGCGCCTGCAGGCCGGCGACGCATCGGCCCGAGAGCCCTTCGTGTCGGCGGTGAGCGCCTATACCGCGGAGGCGGTCGCGCAGATAGATCAAGCGTCGCGCTTGCTCGACGCCGTGCGCGGGCTGCTGGATAAGCTGCCTGCGACGCCGGGCGTGCGCGATGAGCTGCTCGAGCGCATCGATGGGCTGGCAAAGATCCTTGCAGCCGTCTATCCGGATGCCGCGGGCGAGATCGAGCGCGTTCGCGCACTCGTGGCCTCGTATGTGGCCGGGGCGCCGAGCCTCGACGAGGCGCATGCCTCTCTCGATCGCATCGCCGCCGCCCTGGCCGACCTTCGCATCCAGATCGATGCCGCGGGCTCCCAGGCGGGGCAGCTGGCCGATGCGGTCCTGGCAAAGCCTCGGGTCGAAGCCGCGCTCGCTGCCGTCGCGAGCGGCCGGCGCCAGCTTGCGTCCGCGCGCGACGAGGTCGTTCGCGGGCAGGCGCAGCTCGAAGCGGGCCGGGCCCAGCTCGACGCCAAGCGCGCCGATGCGCGCAGGCAGCTGGCGGCCGGCGCCGACGAGCTGGCGGCCGGCGCCGCCGAGGCCGCCGACGGGCGCGCCGAGCTCGAGCGCAACGAGGACGAGTTCCAGGAGAAGAAGCTCGACGCCGAAGCGCGCTTCGCCGATGCGCGCGCCGAGGTGGACGGTATCGAGGGCGCGACCTGGTACATCCAGGACCGCTCCTCGCTGCCGAGCTACGCCAGCGTCGAGTCCGATGCGAAGTCCATCGAGTCCATCGCCACGGTCTTCCCGCTCATCTTCTTCACGGTGGCCGTTCTCATCAGCCTTACCACGGTGACGCGTATGGTGGAGGAGGACCGCGGCCTGATCGGCGTATACAAGGCGCTGGGCTACAGCAAGGCTCGTATCCTGTCCAAGTACGTGATCTACGCCTTCGCGGCCTGCGTTACCGGCGGCATCGCGGGCGACCTGTTCGGCTTCGTGGCCCTGCCCGAGGTCATCTTCACCATCTTCGCCACCATGTACGCGCTGCCGCCCTTCCAGCTGCATTTCAACCTGGGTTCGGCGCTTATGGGCGTGTCGCTGTTCGCCATCGGCATCGTGGGCGCCACGTTCCTGGCTTGCCGCTACGTGCTGCGCGAGACCCCGGCGTCGCTCATGCGCCCCAAGGCGCCGCGTGCGGGCAAGCGCATCGTGCTCGAGCGCATCACGCCGCTGTGGCGCCGCATGAGCTTCCTCAACAAGGTGAGCGCGCGCAACCTCTTCCGCTATAAGAAGCGCTTCCTCATGACGGTCTTCGGTATCGCGGGCTGCACCGCGCTCATGATCTGCGGCCTGGGTATCCGCGATACGGTCATCTCGCTCAAGCCGCGCCAGTATGGCGAGGAGGGTATCGTCCGCTACGACCTGCTCGCGGTTACCGCGGACGACAACTTCGCGCGAGCCCAGGACGAGCTGCGCGCGACCGGCCGCATCGACCAGATGCTCGAGGCGCGTATCGATAGCGCCACGGCGAGCTTCAACGACGCACGGGAATCGGTGCAGATCATCGTGGTGCCGCGCGATGCGGACTTGTCGGCCTACCTCAAGATGGAGGACGGTTCGGCCACGTCGCCCGTGCTGCCCGCCACCGGCGGCGACGCCCTGGAGCTGCCGCGCGACAGCGGTGTGCTTATCACCAAGAACGCCGAGCAGGTGCTGGGCTTCTCGGTGGGAGATGCTATCGAGCTGCAGGATTCGGCCATGCGCGCGGGCACGGTCGAGGTGCGTGGCATCGCCGTGAACTTCCTGGGCAACTTCGTCTTCATGACCGAGGACGCCTACGCCGCCGCCTTCGGCGAGCGCTGCGCGCCCAACGGGTTTCTCGCCAACCTACAGGGCACCGACGACGAGAAGATCGCCTTGGCCGACGAGCTCGCGGCGGGCGATACCTTCGTAACGGTGAGCAGCTCGACCAAGATCGCCAACGATTTCTCCGACAGCTTCAAGATCATCGACGTGGTGGTGTACGTGGTCACGATCATGGCGGGCGCGCTGGCGTTCGCCGTGGTGTTCACCCTGTCCACCACGAATATCTCCGAGCGCGAGCGCGAGCTGGCGACCATCAAGGTCCTGGGGTTCCGGCGCCGCGAGGTATATCGATATATCAACAAGGAGACGATCGTGCTCACGCTGATCGGCATCGTGGCCGGGTGGCCGCTGGGCTATCTCATCACGCGCTTCCTTACGTATGTGCTGCGCATGCCCTCCCTGTTCTTCGATACCATCGTGGAACCGCAGACCTATCTGTTCGCTTCGGTGATGTCGCTCGTGTTCACGCTCGTCATCAACGCGATCACCAACCGGGCGCTGGACCGTGTTGACATGGTGGGGGCGCTCAAATCTGCCGAGTAGGGCGGGCGGGACGGGTATATGCCCGAGTAGGCGCCCGTCCCCGTGCCGCCGTGTCGCGATGTGCGAGCATGAACATCGCCTGCGGTCGTTCGCGGGTGCGCAGGTGCCGTCAAGACTCCTTGAACGGCAACGCTTCAAGCGAATGTGTACAATAGAGGGCTGAAGCGTAGCGCTCGGGGTGCATGCGGCCGTAGGGCCGTGGTGCGTCGCCGTACTTTTTTCGTTGCCGCTCTGTTGCGGCGCTTGAGAGATTGGTTGTCCATGGCTCAGTTCATCATCGTTGCAGAATCGGGATCGGACCTGACGCCCGCGCTGGTCGAGCGCTACGGCGTGCGCATCGTGCCCATGCACGTGACCATCGGTGACGAGACCTACGACGACGGCTCCATCACCGGTCACGAGGTGTACGAGCGCGCTCGCGCCCTCGATGTGATGCCCAAGACGAGCGCCGCCACCATCCATGATTTCGCTACGACGTTCGATCGCATCCACGAGGAGGAGCCTTCGGCCACCATCCTCTATCTTGCCTATTCTTCGGTGACTACCTGCTCGTACGCCTCGGCCCTCACCGCCGCCGAGGGGCGCGACTACGTGGTGGCCATCGACACCAAGAGCGTGTCCATCGGCCAGTCCCTCATCGTCTCGCGCACGGCGCGCTATCTCGAAGCGCATCCCGAGGCTACGGTCGACGAGGTGACGGCGTTCGTGGAGCGCGCCCGCGACGAGGTCCTGCTCGGCTTCGTTCCGAGCGACCTTGCGTTCCTGCGTGCTGGCGGGCGCTTGTCCAACGCGCAATTCCTCGGCGCGCACCTGCTCAAGATCAAGCCGGTTATCGAGCTGGTCGACGGCAACTTCGTGGCCACCAAGAAGCTGCGCGGCACCATGAAGCGCGCCGCCCTGCATTTCATCGACCATCTCATGGAAGAGGGCCCGGTCGACCTTGGACGCGTGGGCCTGGCATATTCCGACGGCTTGTCCGAAGATATCAAGCGCGCGGTCGAGGACCATGTAACCAAGCTGGGGTTCAAGAGCTTCGATTGGGTCGAGGTGGGCGGCATGATCTCGTCGCACTGCGGTCCCAACGCGTTCGGCGCCGTGATGCAGCGCCTGGCGTAGGCATCCTCGCACGCGGCCCGCGGGACGCGTGCGTCTACAACGTTCGAGCAACGCGACGGCCGCCCGGGTTTCCGGCGGCTGTTTTCATAACGCTCGCGCTCGCCTGCGAGCGTGTCGCCTGCGCGCCGTGGTAGCCTGGGGCCAGCCGGGCATGCGTGTCGCTCGCGCTGCACGGTCGCTGGTTGCATGGTCTCATGGAAGGGGCGCGTGGCATGGTCTGCAGGAAAACGGCGTTGGTTATCTCTGATTCGCTGGGCGATACCGCCTGCGATGTGGTGCTGGCCGCCGCCGCGCAGTTCGACGAGGGGCTGTTCCGCATCGTGCGCATCCCCCGGGTGCGCGACGTCGGGGAGGTGGCGGCGTATCTCGAGCCGCGCCTGGCACGCGGCGACGCGCTGGTGGCCTTTCACACGATCGCCGACGCGAAACTTCGCTCCGACCTGGTATCCGTGCTTTCCGCGCACGGCGTCATGCAGGTCGACCTGCTGGGTGGGGCGATCGGCGCCCTCGCGCGCCTCACGGATGCCGAGCCGCGCGGCATCCCCGGCGCGATCCATCGGACCGATGAGCGCTATTTCAAGCGAATCGAGGCCATGGAGTATTTCGTCGAGCATGATGACGGACGCGCGTGCGACGACCTCGCCGACGCCGATATCGTGCTTATAGGCGTATCGCGTACGTCCAAGACGCCGCTTGCGATGTATTTGGCGTATCTGGGCTACAAGGTTGCCAACATTCCGCTGGCGCCGGGGATGGAGCCGCCCGCGGCGCTGTTCGAGGTCGATCCCGCCAAGCTGTTCGGTTTGACCTCGCGGGTGGATGTGATCGCGGATATCCGCGAACGGCGGCTCGGCGACGATATGGCGCGCGCCGTGGCGGGCTCGTATGCCGATCCGCTCGCGGTGGAGGCCGAGATGCGCGATGCCCGCGCGCTCATGGGCCGCCTGGGCTGCTTCGTCGTCCGAACGGATGAGAAGGCGATCGAGGAGTCGGCCGCCGAGATCGTGGCGCAGCTGGAGCGCGTGCGTGCTGCGCGGGCCCGCCGGGCGGGCGCGGATTTCGAGAGGCCGCAGCTTTCGTAAACATGTATGCCTTGTGAATAACCAACTGGTTCTATCATAGAGTGACCACAAATTGCTCCGTTCGCCGCACGATGGAGGCCGTCCACTCGCGTTCACATCTTCTCCCCTTGTTGCGCGGAACACCTTCCTATGATGCACCTTGTCCAACGGCGTTGGGCGCTTACGTGCTCACAGGCGGGATTCCGCCGCAGAACAGGAGGTTATCGTGACCGAGGAACAGCGTGTCTACCGGTTTGGCGCCAACGCGACCGGCGTCGACGTCACCGAGGGCGACGCGAGCATGAATTTCGTGCTGGGCGGCAAGGGTGCGAACCTGGCCGAGATGAGCAGGATCGGCTTGCCGGTCCCTCCCGGTTTCACCATCACCTGCCAGACCTGCGTTGCATATGCCGGCGCGGGCAACGAGTGGCCGGCGGGCGCCCTCGATCAGATCGATGCGGCGCGCCTCGATTTGGAAGAGCGCATGGGCAAGCGCCTCGGCGACGCGGCCGACCCGCTGCTCGTCTCGGTGCGATCGGGCGCCCCCTTCTCCATGCCCGGCATGATGGATACGGTGCTCAACCTGGGTCTGAACGATGCGTCGGTCCAGGGTCTCATCGCGCAGACGGGCAACCCGCGCTTCGCATGGGATAGTTACCGCCGTTTCATCCAGATGTTCTCGAACGTGGTGCTGGGCGTCGATGCCGACCTCTTCGAGAACGCGCTCACCACGCAGCGCCTCGCCGCGGGCGTGCGCCAGGATAGCGAGCTTTCGGCTGATGACCTGCAGGAGCTCGTCGGCGAGTTCAAGAAGATCTTCGCACGCGAGGTGTCGGCGTCCGATTATCCCGAGCTGGTCGACGAGCGCGGCGCGGTGGCCTTCCCCTCCGACCCCGCGCTGCAGCTGCGCCTGGCCATCCAGGCCGTCTTCGGCAGCTGGATGAACGAGCGCGCCTGCCTCTACCGCAAGCAGAACGGCATCTCGGACGACCTGGGCACCGCCGTGAACGTCCAGGCCATGGTGTTCGGCAACAAGGGCGATACCTCGGCGACGGGCGTGGCCTTCACGCGAAACGCCGCCGACGGCACGCGGGAATTCTACGGCGACTTCCTGGTGAACGCCCAGGGCGAGGACGTCGTGGCGGGCATCCGCAACACCGAGCCGATCGCCGACCTCAAGAAGAACTCGGCGCTGGCCGAGGCGGGCGAGGAGCTGGAGCGCATCTTCGGCGTCCTCGAGGGGCATTACCGCGATATGTGCGATATCGAGTTCACCATCGAGCAGGGCAAGCTGTGGATGCTGCAGACGCGCGTGGGCAAGCGCACCGCCGCGGCGGCCCTCAAGATCGCCATCGATATGGTGGACGAGGGCCTCATCACGCGCGAGGAGGCCGTGGCGCGCATCAATCCCGCCCAGCTCGACCAGCTGCTGCATCCGCAGTTCGATGCCACGGCGACCTACGACGTGCTGGCTCGCGGCCTCAATGCGAGCCCCGGCGCCGCGGTAGGCGAGATCGTGTTCTCCTCCAACGACGCGGTGGCCGCGGTCGAGGAGGGGCGCCGCGTCATCCTGGTGCGCTGGGAGACCAATCCCGATGACCTGAAGGGCATGACGGTGGCGGAGGGTATCCTCACCAGCCATGGCGGCAAGACGAGCCACGCCGCCGTGATCGCCCGCGGCATGGGCACGCCCTGCGTATGCGGCGTGGAGCGCTTCCGTATCGATGCGGCTGCGAAGGAGGTGCATGTCGAGGGCACCGATATCGTGCTGCGCGAAGGCGACGTCATCTCCATCGACGGCGCGCGCGGCACCGTGGTGGCGGGCGCCGTTCCGCTGGTCTCGGCCGAGCTCACCGGCGACCTCGAGACGGTTCTCGAGTGGGCCGACCAGATCCGCTTGAGCGAGGAAGGCGGTCGCGCCTACCACGTGCGCGTGAATGCGGACAACCCCGCCGATGCGCGCCTGGCGCTCGAGTTCGGCGCCGAGGCCATCGGATTGTGCCGCACCGAGCATATGTTCCTGGGCGAGCGCAAACGCATCATCCAGGACTTCATCTTGAGCGAGGAGCCGCAGGTTCGCGAGCGCGCCGTCCAGGAGCTGCTCCGCGTCCAAACCGAGGACTTTATAGAGATGTTCCGTGTGATGGACGGCCGCTCCGTGGTGGTGCGCCTGCTCGATCCGCCCCTCCACGAGTTCCTGGATGATCCGCGCGAACTCGAGGTCGACATCGCGCGCCGCGAGGCGGCGGGGGAGGACGGCGCTGCGCTTACAGCCGCTCGCGAGCTCTTGCACCGCATCGACGGCATGAGGGAGTCCAATCCCATGCTGGGCCTGCGCGGCGTGAGGCTCTCCATCGTCTATCCCGAGCTCCCGCTCATGCAGGTTCGCGCGATCGCATCGGCCGCCGCGCAGCTCAAGCGTGACGAGGGGCTCGATCCGCGGCCAGAGATCATGGTGCCGCTCGTGTCCATCACCGAGGAGCACGTGCAGGTGCGCCGCGTCATCGAGGGCGTCTTGGCGGCCGTGGGCGAGGAGTACGGCGTCGACCTGGACATTCCCGTGGGAACGATGGTCGAGCTGCCGCGCGCCTGCCTGGTGGCCGACCGTATCGCCGAGCACGCGAACTTCTTCTGCTTCGGCACGAACGATCTCACGCAGACCGCGTTCGGGTTCTCGCGCGACGATGCCGAGGCACGGTTCATACCCACCTACCTGCACAAGAAGGTGCTGGAGGTAAATCCGTTCGAGACGATCGACCCCGCGGTCCTCGAGCTCGTGCGCATGGCGGTCGAGCGCGGCAGGTCCGCCCGCCCGCAGCTCCATGCCGGCGTGTGCGGCGAGCACGGCGGCGACCCCGCCTCCATCCCCCAGTTCTTCAACGTGGCCGGCGTGGATTACGTGAGCTGCTCGCCCTACCGGGTGCCGCTCGCGCGTCTGGCCGCGGCACAGGCGAAGCTCGCAAGCAAGTAGCTACTCCTTCGCCCCGAATCCGTCCCCTCTCTCAGGGCGGCCCGGCGGTGCTTCGTGCATCGCCGGGCCCTTTGCGTTTTCGACGTGCGCTCGTCCGGCTGGGGCATGACGCGAAAAGCCCCAGCTCACGCAATGCGAAGACTTTATGAAGCGCTATGGAAACGCCCGAGCACGTGTATACTAATCAAGCTGTGCCCGTGAAGGGGAGGATTCTGTCTGGAAAAACCAGGCCACATAGGGTTGCGTGGACTGGGATGGAAAGGCGAATGCAAACCGGCGGACGCAGATGTTAGCAGTGGTCCTCTAGGGGCGAACACAAGGGGTGTTCGCAGTGTCCCAAGACCACCGAGAGTTGGAGATCGTACATGATCAGCATGATTCTCGGCCGCAAGATCGGCATGACCCAGGTTTGGGACGAGAACGACAACATCGTTCCCGTCACGGTCATCCAGGCTGGCCCCTGCACCGTCTCGCAGGTTAAAACTGAGGCGACCGACGGCTACAACGCCGTTCAGATCGGTTTCGGCGACATCAAGTCCAAGCATGTGAACAAGCCCATGGCTGGTCACTTCGCCAAGGCTGGCGTCGAGCCCGTTCGTTTCCTCCGCGAGGTCCGCGTGGCCAACGGTGAGGAGCACAAGGTTGGCGACGTCGTTACCGTTGCCGACTTTGCCGACACCGCCAAGGTCGACGTCATCGGCACCTCCAAGGGTAAGGGCTTCCAGGGCCGCATCAAGCGCTGGGGCCAGGGTCGTGGTCCCATGGGCCATGGTTCCCACTTCCACCGCAGCTCCGGCTCCATCGGCCAGTGCGCCTACCCCGCTCGCGTCCTCAAGGGCGTCAAGATGGCAGGTCACATGGGCAATGAGCGCGTGACTGTCAAGAACCTTTCCGTTGTCCGCGTCGATGCCGAGCAGAACCTCATTCTTGTCAAGGGCGCAGTGCCCGGTGCCAAGAACGGTCTGGTCGCCATCCGTATGGCTTAAGGGCCACGAACCCTTTTTAAGCCCAGAGTCATACCAAGGAGAACAACCACATGTCTAAGTTTGAAGTAAAGAACAGCGAGGGCGCAAAGGTCGCAGAGGCCGAGCTCGCTGCCGAGGTCTACGGCATCGAGCCGAACCTCCACGTCATGCACCACATCGTTACGTGCCAGCAGGCATGCTGGCGTCAGGGCACCCAGTCCGCCAAGACCCGTTCCGAGGTCTCCGGCGGTGGCAAGAAGCCGTGGCGTCAGAAGGGCACCGGTCGTGCCCGCCAGGGTTCCACCCGTTCGCCGCAGTGGCGTCACGGCGGCGTGGTCTTCGCTCCGAAGCCCCGCTCCTACGCCAAGCGTATGAACAACAAAGAGGTCAAGCTCGCCATGCGTTCCGCGCTTTCCGCTAAGGTTCGCGACAACGAGCTCGTTCTCGTCGACGACTACGGCTTCGAGAAGCCGTCCACCAAGGCCGCTGTCGCCATGCTCAAGGCCCTGGGCCTCGAGGGCAAGCGCCTCACGATCATCGTGCGCGAGGACGACATCAACGCCTACCTGTCCTTCCGCAACATCCCCAAGACGTGGATCATCACGCCGGACGAGGCCAACACCTATGACCTCATCAACAACGGCGCTCTGCTGATGCCCGCCGACGTCGCGAATCACTTCGGGGAGGTGCTCGCATAATGGACGCACATAACGTGATCATTCGCCCGGTCGTTTCCGAGCGTTCCTTCTCCGCCATGGAGCAGAACAAGTACACGTTCGAGGTCGCTCGCGACGCGAACAAGTACCAGATCAAGGATGCCGTCGAGGAGATCTTCAACGTCAAGGTCACCCGCGTGAACACCCTCATGGTCAAGCCCAAGAACAAGCGCGTGCGCTACGTTACCGGCAAGACCCGCTCTTGGAAGAAGGCCATCGTGACCGTCGCCGAGGGCGATTCCATCGAGATCTTCGGCAACCAGGCCTAAAGATCGAGGTCGTGCAATGCTTTTGGTGGCCTCCCGAAAGGGAGGCATCAGAAGCGCAGTGTATCGGGCATTTAGAGTAGACACGCCCGGTACCGTGGTAATTCCGGTGTCACCACACCCGCAGTCCCAGCTTGTGGTGGCGAGCGGATTGATTCGAAAGGGATTTAGTAATGGCTGTAAAGCATCTTAAGCCGACCAGCGCAGGTCGCCGCTGGCAGACGATCTCGGAC
>NZ_JADNJJ010000055.1:0-1785 GCF_015554865.1 Collinsella sp. D33t1_170424_A12
GATGCGAGCGCCCACCACAAGCTTTACGAGGTCGGGCACTACGAACGGAACGACGGCGAGCATCAGCGCCGAGGCGGCATCGAGCGACGCCACCATCATGAACTGCAACGTGCCGCACGCATAGGCGATCAGAAGCATGGCGATATCGCCCGCAAGCGAAGCAGCGAAACGGGACAGGCGGCCGGACAGCGCACGCGCGATGGTCGTGGCCGCCAGCATGCCCAGCAGGAAACCCCACAGGTAACCGCCCGTAGGACCGGCGAGCACGCCCGCTCCGGCGCCGAAACCCGAGAACGCGGGCGCGCCGATGGCTCCCACCAGCAGGTAGACCGCCACCGCAGCGCACGCCGTCTTACGATCGAGCGCAGCGGGAAGCATCGCCAGCACCATGGTCTGCAGCGTGAATGGAACGGGGCCCAGCGGCACGGTGAACCATGCCGACACCGCTAGCAGCGCGACGGATATACCCGCGGTCGTGATAGTTCGTGCCTGCATACTCGCCCTCCTTGAGGCTCGACAGCAAAAAGCCCGGCTCACCAGGGAACCGGGCTTGATCATTCGATGGTGCCCCCAACGGGATTCGCGTATTCGCTCACGCGAATCCGCGGCTTCGGGCGGCGCGGCGCCCTCGCACGCTCGCTGGAAAACAGCTCACGCTGTTTCCGCAGCCTCGCGACCTCCCGGTTCGAACCCCGGCTCATGGCGGAAAAAAGCCCGGCTCACCAGGGAACCGGGCTTGATCATTCGATGGTGCCCCCAACGGGATTCGAACCCGTGATATCCACCTTGAAAGGGTGGCGTCCTAGGCCGCTAGACGATGGGGACAGCGCGTGACAGTATAGCAGAAATCTTCGGTCGCGGTTGCGTCAAATTGGAATTACACCCCAAGCAACGTGGAGAAGCCTCCTACACGTAGAAGAGGATGTCGTCGTACGTGGGCACCGGCCAGTAGTCGGCGGCAACGATCTCTTCCATCGCGTCCACCGCGGCGCGGAGCTCGGCCATCGCGGGCACGACCTCGTGCGCGTAGACCTCAGCCTGGGACTGCCCGTCCTGGACGGCCTCGGCCTTGGTGTGCAGCTGATCGAGCTTTGCGATGGACATGTTGATAGCCGTGATGCCCTCGCACAGCTCGTTGAGCGTCTCCTGCTCGAAGACCATGGCAGCCTCGGCCCCGGCGGCGCGGATGGTCTCGAGACCCTTTGCCACCTTCGTTGCATACGCGGTGATGACCGGTCGGTACGTGCGGCGCGCCTCGCGCACCATCGTGGTTGCCTCGATATTCATGAGCTTGTTGTACTTCTCGAGCTTCACCTCGTAGCGGCACGCCGCTTCGGCCTCGGTGAGCACGCCCATCTCGGCGAAGAGCGCGAGGTTCTTAGGCGCGACGAACGCGGGCAGGGCCTCGGCGGTCGTAGGCAGGTTCACCAGGCCGCGGGCAGCCGCCTCCTCGTGCCATGCCTCGGAATAGCCGTCGCCCGAGAACAGGATGCGACGGTGCTCGCGCAGGTGCTCGGCGCAGTAGGCCAACGCGGCGTCGGCGAACTCGTCTGCCGGCGTGCCCTCGAGCGCGTCGGCGAAGTCGCGCAGCGCCTGCGCCACGGCGGTGTCCAGCACCATGTTGGCGTCGGACACGTTGGCCTCGGAGCCCACGGCGCGGAACTCGAACTTGTTATTCGTAAAGGCGAACGGACTCGTGCGGTTGCGGTCGGTGTTGTCCTGCTCGAGGTTGGGCAGCACCACGGCGCCCAGGTCGAGCGTGTCGGTGGTAGCGTGAACGGAAGC
>NZ_JADNJJ010000056.1:0-1988 GCF_015554865.1 Collinsella sp. D33t1_170424_A12
TGTAGATGCGCAGCGCGTCGGCGGCCGAGATGCGCTCGCTCGGCAGCCAGCCGCCCGCGGGCTCGTGCGTGAAGGGACGGGTCATTTTGGGACGGGGTATTTTGTCCCCCCTTTTCGAGGTTGCCCGAGAAATTCAATGGCAGCCTTGCGAGCATAACTGGCTATAACTCCAGCATTTCCCGTTTGAATTCGTTGCGAATCTCAGGAGAGCCATCCGAATTAACCTCCCAGCCCTTCCCCGAGTCATATACCAACTCATCAACGTTCTCGCCGAACTTCACCGTAAGCATCATCCAATTGCAAGCTTGTTTATCGATGCTCATCATCTGATCTCCAAAATCAAACAGCACCGCCTGGGGATAGGCAGTTTTGAACGTCAGCTTGCCATCCTCGTAGGAATCAACCGAATCCTGCGCCACCAGGACACGCTTCACGACCTTGCCGCACTCCACGCGCATCTCCTCCCCTGAAAGCTCGCTCAAAGCGGCAACGCTGCCTAGGCCCTGCTCGATGGAAAGAAAGGCATCGTCATCATCAACCTCCCCATTGCCGGAATAGTCGATATCGTGCATGCGGGAAACAATGTCGAATGCTCCGCCGCTAAGATAGAGCCGTACACGCCCGAATGCCAAGCCGCTTGTAACGGGCACGTAGCCAATCGCTTCGAGGACGTTGCCCTTAGCCCCACAAAGCAGCTCAATCTCCTCGTTGCTAAAACGCATATCCATATCGACCATTACAGCCTCCCCTTTCTTAAGGGAACGAAGTGAATCTTCTGATCCGCGATACCCAGGACGCCATTGCAGGATAATTCAACCACCGGTGTTCCATCGGAAGTTGACGTCCACCGATACGTCACCCTGCCGCCGTCGCGCATGATCCACATGAAACCTTTGGCGGGAAGCGGCCGAACGACAGAGGGGTTCGCCGCGGCAATAGCAGCAAACTCCGCGGCAGTGCGGCCTGGCGCTTCCGTGGCGATGTTGCGAATCCGCTCCTTCCGCGAAACACCTTTGGTCCCAAAGTATCCTCTTTCATCCACCGGGAAGTACTTAACGAGCTCTTCCAGATTCTCCTCAAGCGATCTACCTGCCCGCAAAGCCATTGTATCCCCCTTAGCCGATCCCATTGCGCACCCCCTTCTCGCGATAGTAACGAGCCGTTTCTCCCTCATATGAAATGATTTCGATACCGTCTTGACGTGCCTCATCAAACACGCCGCTACGGTCAGAACCTATCACCAAAACCCGCTTTGGCCTCACAATCTCTCGCATCGGACCAAAGCCGTCCTCGAACACCTTCCTTGTCTCACTGTTCCCAAAGCAGCCAATTGTTCCAACGGCAATCGTGCCTTCAGGCTCTACGGCAGAAAATGAAAAATCGTACGTATTCTTAAGGCCCCAGCGCAGAAATGGCACTCCTACGCACCCATTACGTTGCATCCATGCTCCAATAGCGCGACTGCGGCAAACGGCTTCAAGCTGCATATAACGCGGATAGCCCCAGAACATGCTGAAATCAGGAGCAATGCACCCCTTAAAACACTGAAGTCGAGATAGTTGCTTCCAAGGATTACGCCACAGGCTCATAAAACGAGCATCATGGATACAGAAGTGAACCCATTTATCGTGATTCACTTCCCTGTTAATTCGATCATAGGGAACCAACGAGGGCGGAAGAGCGTCTACACGGCACATGAGTGGCATATCCCACTCCCCATACGGTGTTGCCCCCGTATTAATGTCAGCGTTGAAAACGCTTCGGTAGGTTTCATAGTTCAAAATGAAACCCCTTTCTACTCAAGAAACGGGCCTATTCCCGCCTTGATTTCATAGTAGGTCTAGTTATAATTACTAACTAGTTACGTTATTTAGTTAGAGGAGTGACCGATGGTGGACCACAGTGGAATCAAAGCTAGTGAAGAGGACCTCATCCACCAACCCATCAGAGCGGAAATAACATTCAAGTTCGCGTCTGTACCCCTACCG
>NZ_JADNJJ010000057.1:0-20078 GCF_015554865.1 Collinsella sp. D33t1_170424_A12
CAGAAACTTTGGGTGACATAACGGCCAATCTCCTGAACTACACAACGGGTACCAGTATAACTAAGCGCGCGGCTCTACAATCGAACTGCAAATACGCTCCAGGAAATCGAAGCTCTCCTGGAACAGGCCCGCGGGCGCGAGGGGGATGGCGGGCGCGGACAGCATCTCGCCGAAGCGGGCATCGAAGGACCCGTCGTCCAAGCACGTACTGGCCATGAGCAGATTGTTCGACATGCCGAATACCTCGGCGATTCGACGCATCTTGTTTCGGTAATGCGGATGGTCGTCAACGCACATGAACAGCGTGGGAATGCCGGCTGCTGCGGACACGAGGCACGCGTGGTAGCGATACGCCACCACGACATCGCAATCGAGAAGAGCGAGCTCGCGCAAATCGTCGGTATACGGGGCGACCTCAACGCGATCGGCCACACCGAGCTCCTCAACCAGCTGGCCCAGAAGCGTGGTGTCGAACTTCCAGAAGTTGTAGAACGGAATGAGCCTGATGCGGCAGGCATCTCCGTAGCGTTCATGCATCCGATCGAGGATGCGCGGAAGGGCCAGACGGTTGTGCGCGTTGGTGACGTCGCCCGTCATAAAGACGATGCCCACGGTGAAGGGAGCATCATCATCGCGCGGCGAGCGCGAGCCGACGGCGCGGTTGCCGAAAACGATGTCCTCGCACAGCTCGACATGGGACACGTCGACGCCGGCACGGCGCAGCGTTTCGAGGGAGTAGCCGTCGCGAAGCGATACGTGCGAGCACCCCGAAACAACACCGCCCAAACGACGCGAGAACTCCGTGTTGGGCTCGAGAGACTCGTTTGCCGAAAGGCCGACGGCGTAAACGTCCTTGTCGCGCTTGAGCATCTCCTCGCTCAGCCAGATAAACAGGTTTCCCGTGTTGATGTTCTTGGGATCGTGGTTGAACTGGCGCTCATCGATGATGGCGCCGCCGCCCCATACGAGAACATCGAAGTACTCGGCCAGCTGGCGGAGCTCCCAGATGGAACGCGGATAGTGTATCTGGTCGGCGCACGCGGGCAGGAGGCTGAAGTCGTAGTCGGGATCGTCCCACAGCAGCACGGACACGCGGACGCTGCGGCCCTCGAGATGCTGCAGCATGGTGCGCATCATGAGCTCGTCGCCGCAGTTGCTCGCGCCATACCAGCCGGCAAGAAGGATACGGCGGCCGGTGTACTCGCGGTTGAGTCCGAGATATTCCAGATTGCAATAGCTGGGTTTGTCGCGCGCCGCCTCGAAGGCCGAAAGGCGGTCGCCCATCTCGCGCAACGACCCGTAAACGGGATCGAACAGGGGGCGCAGCGCATCGATCTTTTGCAGGGATTCCTCGTGCAGCCCGCGCGCCTCGTCGCGCACCTCGGCGATCTGCCCGACGACCTCGGAGACGCGCTGCTCGAAATACCGGTTGCTGGCGGGCAGCACCGAGCGAACATCCGACTTGACACTCATATATAAGTACCCCGCATTCACGAAGAGGACGTACGGAACGGCTGGAGAGACGAAAGCGAACCGCTTTCGCATCGCGCAGATTCTATGACTCAGAAACCTTAATGCTAATATAGCCCATTGTAAAATGTCTGCGTATGAAGGTGGTCGACCCGTGGATTCAACCAACCAAAATACTGTTCCCGTCCATCATGAGAACGACTTGAAGAAGGATATCTATATCCTCAAGCAGCTCGTGGGCAAGGACTTCAAGCTCAAATACCGCCGCAGCTTCCTGGGCGTGCTCTGGAGCGTGCTCAACCCGCTGCTCATGATGATCGTCATGTCCGCCGTGTTCAGCACGTTCTTCGTGGGCCTGCGCGGTGAGAACATCGTGAACTACCCGCTCTACCTCATCTTAGGTAACATCACCTTCGGCCTCATGAACGACGCCACCAGCTCGTCGCTCATGTCCATCATCGGGTCGTCGTCGCTGCTCAAGAAGGTCAAGATCCGCCGCTTCGTGTTCCCGGTGCAGAAGGTTCTCTTCGCGCTGGTCAACTTCTTCTTCTCGCTCATCGCCGTAGCCATCGTCATGCTCTGGTTCCGCATCATGCCCACCGTGCATATCCTGTGGCTGCCCGTGGGCCTGCTGCTGCTCATGCTCTTCTGCATGGGCGTCGGCCTGGCGCTCTCGGCCCTATCCGTATTCTTCCGCGACGTCATCCATCTGTGGAGCGTCGTCATGACCGCATGGACCTACGCCACCCCCCTCTTCTGGGACTTCGCCATGATCGACGGCATGAACCCGATCATGCAGGTCATCCTCAAGGCCAATCCCATGTACGCCTACGTCATGTTCATGCGCGACATCTTCCTGTATCAGACGAGCCCCAGCGCCGCCGTGCTCATCAGCTGCACCGCCTGGGCGGTTATCGCCATGGCGATCGGCTACCTGATCTTCCATAAGACCGAGCACAAGTTCATCCTCTACATTTAGGAGCATCCATGTCTTCCGACATCAAGAAGGACGAAGAATACGCAATCGAGGTCAACGATGTCACCATGGTGTTCAACATGGCATCGGAGCAGCTCAACAGCTTGAAAGAGTATTTCATCAAGATCATGAAGCACGAGCTCTTCTTTGAGGAGTTCAAAGCTCTCAAGAACATCTCGTTCAAGATCAAGCGCGGTGAGACGGTCGGCCTCGTCGGCACCAACGGCTCGGGCAAGTCCACCATGCTCAAGGTTATCGCCGGCGTGCTCGAACCCACCTCGGGCAACTGCATCGTCCGCGGCAACATCGCACCCCTTATCGAGCTGGGCGCGGGCTTCGACTACGAGCTCACCGCACGCGAGAACATCTACCTCAACGGCGCGTTGCTGGGCTATACGCGCGAGTTCATCGACAGCAAGATGGACGACATCATCGAGTTCGCCGAACTCGAGGACTTCATGGACATGCCGCTGAAAAACTATTCCTCCGGTATGACCGCGCGCATCGCATTCGCCATCGCCACCATCACGGAGCCCGACGTGCTCATCGTCGACGAAACGCTCTCCGTAGGCGACGTGTTCTTCCAGCGCAAGTGCGAGAAGCGCATCAAGCACTTCGTCGACTCGGGCGATGTAACCGTTCTGCTGGTCAGCCACTCCATGGACCAGGTCGAGCGCATCTGCGAGCGCGCCATCTGGATCGAGAAGGGCGACATGCGCATGGACGGCCCCGTCGAGGACGTGTGCCAGGCGTACCGCGAGCAGTTCGCCTTTACCGACATCGCCGAGGACACGCCGCATGCCAAGGAGATCTGGTGGCTCGCCCGCCAGAAGATTTCCAAGGGCTACCCCGATAACACCTTCCGCCCCGATGTGCTGGTGGCGCGGTGCGATGTCGCCGCCATGCTCTACCGCTACTCCGATGCAGTCGACTACGCTCCTTCGGACGAGGATCGCGCCCTGTTCAAGGATGTTGACGACAAGACGCCGCACGCAGAGTCCATCATGTGGCTGGGTCATGCCGGAATCGCGCAGATCATGGCCGGCGACGAATTCCGCCCGCACGACCAGGTGAAGCGCTACGAACTCGCCAGGATGCTCTATCTGCTCGACGGTAAGCCCGCATTCGAGCCCACCGAGCGCCTGCGCGACATGTATCCAGACGTTACGGATGAGACCCCGGGCGCCAAGGAGATCTGGTGGCTCGCCTCCTCCGGCGTGAAGTATGGCACTCCCGAGGGCATGTACGCGCCCAACGACGTGATCACCCGCCGCGATGTGGCCATCATGTTCTACTGCGTTCACAAGATTCGCGTGAAGCGCATCCAGGAGGAGCAGAAGCGCAAAGAAGCCAAGCGTAAGTTCTAGAAACGCGTTGCAGCCTTAAGCAGCGCGCGACGAAGGGCCCGAAGCAGTTCACACAAACCTGCTTCGGGCCCTTCTTTTCGCATTCGGCAGCACGTAGACAAACGATCGCGTGACAATCATTCGCTACGCACGCATGTGTGCTGGGACATACGCGGAGTCGGACGCAACGGACGCCCCGGCAAGGTCGGCCATCATGACGAGCAGCAAAGGCAGGCTCGTGAACAACGGGCTGGCATACCTATACAGCGACCCCGGACCAAGGAAGAGCGTTAAACAATACGCAAGCAGAACGGCGGCAGGTATCATGCGGCTCGCTGGGACGCGCAGGGCTATGCATGCAAACACGTAGGCCATGGCGAGCCAGAACCACGTCGAAGCCTTGAAGAACAGATTCAAAACGGGGACGTTCGCCTCGAATCGAGATGCCAGAGCAGAGTCGACCGCGTCGCTCAAGGGCGGCACGGGACGCTCGAAGGGAACCGCGAGGTATTGCGGCAAGACGCCGCGCACCGCGTCATACGGGCACATGAGCGATAGCTGGACCGCATCCGCCTCGTTGGCATAGGATACCGACTGGCTCCAGTACCCTGCAGAAAGCAGCGCCCACGCATTGATGAAATTGCCAGGATAGCGAAGCGCGTGCCCGAGATAGACACGAGCAAACCGCAGCGGATCAGAGGAAACGAGACCGGTGTTGAAGTGCTCCTTCGTGGCATCGGCGAGCGTGTTGCGGTCGTATTTGCGCCAATCGGGAACAAGTTGCTCGATATAGGCGCGGTCGGCAGGATCGAGTTCGGCTCCATGGTCAACCAAGACGCTCGCAAGCTGCACCGAAGGAACGCTCATGATCTCTTTAGATGGACCCGGCTTGATATCAAGAGCCCGATACACCGGACCGGTGATAACGAGCGACAGCGCGATAGCAGGGACGAGTGCAACGAGCAGGCGGCGCGCATCGAACGCCCGACCAGCATGAAGCACGAGCGCAAGCAGCACCACGACCAGGAACGCATGGAGCGCATTGTTGCGCATGAGCATGGACAGCAGGAAGAGAAGGAAGCCGTACATCAGCCAGCTGCGTATACCCGTAGACGGGATATCGTCGCGTACCGTACGGTAGACCCACAGCGCCACCAGCGCTAATAGACCCGAGAACACAACGTCCTTGGTGGTCATGGTTGCATAGACCGAGAAGCCCGGGAATAGCGCGGCGAACGCGAGCGCAGCCACGTAGATACGAAGGTGCCCCGACTCGTACGCATAAGAGACGACGCGCGCGAGGCACAGCGAGAAGATGAGCGTCTGGCTTACGGTATAGACCGCCAATCCAGCACCGTAGGAGCCAAACAGCGTCTGGCCGAGAACGAGCGAGCCGCCGAGCCAGAGGGAGTGCAGCGGCGGATGCCATGCGTTGAGATGGGACCAATACTCGGAGATATTGGTTGTATCCGGCGCGACGAACGCCGTCTGCCACATGGCATCGAAACAGAAATCACCAGGCCAGCGCGCAATAAGCACGGGTAGCCACGCAAGGCAGATAACGCTCCAGGCCAGTAGGAACGGATGGCGCACGCGCATGCGAAGACCTTCGGATGCCGCCACGCGATGACGGGAGGAGGCCCACGAGAGCATCGCGTATCCCGCGATAGACAAGGGTGCGGCCAACACGAGCACCGTCACCCATGTAGCCATTGACCCAAGGTCGCACGTACCCGTACGGGCGAGGTTGCGGCCGATCGCCAACGAGGCGGCATAGAGCAACGAAAAGAGCACGGACACCACGGCGAACCGAGCATCGATGCGCCCAGCGGACGCACCTCGACCGGATCCGAATCGTTCGACCTGCTTCGTATCGTTCACGCTATCCCCCTGCGAATCGCTGCAATCTCACCCATGGTCGCGCCTGCACCAGAAGGCGCCCCTATCGCCAACCGCCTACGATACCACGTACGAACGGGATGCGGTTGAGCGCATACGAGCATGCCAGGCAAAGGGCGAAGATCACCCAGGGCAATCCGAGGCGCACGGCATAGGACGTCATATCCATACCGAGGTGCGAGATGAAGATCTCGTTGAGCACGAAATAATGCATGAGGTAGACACCGAAGGTGAGGCCCGCGACCTGCTTGACCAGCTTCGCGCTGACATGGATCCGTGCCAGCAGCCCATCCCAATCAACCTGCTTGAAGAAGATGAATACCGCAACGGAGGGCAAGATGGCGGTAAGGTAGTTGTAGTCGAACAGCGCGTTGTCGAGCACGCCCGCCTGCTGGGAAGAAATCCAGGTGTAGCCATAACGGACCGCCAGGCCCAGGGCGCCGAGGCCGTAGAGCGCCAGACGCCGCCCGCGGACAGCGAATATCTTCGTATCCTGGGAGAGCAGGTATCCCAACACGGTATACATGATGTAGCCGCCAGCAACGCTGATGGCGATGCCGCCGTTCCACGGCAGCCCCAGCACCTTGAAGAGCGGCGCGATGGTTCCCGACAGCAGCACGTAGGCCCCCACCAGGTACCACATCGTATCCGCATGGTCTTTCAGGCGCGAGAGCACCGGCATCGACAACGTGACCCCGAGCATGGAAAAGAAGAACCAGTACGTACCGTCGATCTGGCCGTTCATAAACACGTTGAAGAAATGGCCGAGCGATGGCGTCCAACCCTCGGGAACGGGGTTGAGCAGGCCGCTCGTCCGCACAAGGTACTGGATTATGCACCAGGCCACGAACGGCACGAAGATGCCTTTCATACGCGACACCAGGAAGGCCTTGGTATCCTTCCGGTCGCGATACGCCAGCGTCTTAGCACCCGAGCACATGAAGAAAATGGGGACCGCCCAATAGAACGCGACCTCGACCGCCAACGCCTGCGACCAATGGGGCGTTGCGGGCCCCCAGTGCACGATGCCGTTGCAGTGCAAGAAAATGACGGCAAGGCTGGCGACGATCGACAGGATGTCGAAGTAGATGTAGCGAGGCTTCGTGCCCATTCGTTCGCTTCCCTTCCAATTGATCGCAAACGCTAGAAGATTCAAGGAGAATCATAGCCTGTTTGGGAACCGATATATACTGGAAAGCTAGCTTGCATTCAGAGCAACCAGGAGAGATGCACCCTATGAAAACCGTTGACACTTCACGTATAGCCGTTTTGATTCCCTGCTATAACGAAGAGGTCACCATCGAGAAGGTCGTCTCCGATTTCCGCCGCGAGCTGCCCGGCGCGCCCGTCTACGTCTACGACAACAACTCGAGCGACCGCACGGCCGACAAGGCACGTGCTGCCGGTGCGATCGTGCGCCACGAACCCCGCCAGGGCAAAGGCAACGTATGCCGTCAGATGTTCCGCGACATCGAAGCGGATTGCTACCTCATGGTCGACGGCGACGACACCTACCCTGCCGAACAGGCCGCCGAGCTCTGCGCACCCATCTTGGACAACAAGGCCGACATGGTCGTTGGCGACCGCCTTTCCAACGGCACATACGCCAAAGAGAACAAGCGCGCGTTCCACGGCTTTGGCAACAACCTGGTGCGCCGTATGATCAAATGGATCTACGGCTACACGTTTGACGACGTCATGACCGGCTACCGGGCCTTCTCCCGCCCGTTCGTCAAAACGTTTCCCGTGCTCTCCACGGGATTCCAGATCGAAACCGAGCTATCGATCCACGCGGTAGACCGGCGCTGGCGCATAGCCGACGTCCCCATCGTCTACCGCGATCGCCCCGAGGGCAGCGAATCGAAGCTTGATACCGTAAGCGACGGCATCAAGGTCATCTTGATGATCGGCACGCTCTTCAAGAACTACCGGCCGCTCGCCTGCTTCGGCAGCATAGCGACGCTCTTCCTCGCCCTCGGCCTTATCTGCGGCATTCCCGTCATCGTCGAGTTCATACAGACCGGACTCGTGCCGAGGCTTCCAACGGCGGTGCTTGCCGTGGGCTTCGTCTTCCTCTCGGGCCTTTCCCTGGCAACCGGACTCATTCTCGATACGGTCGCCCGCAACGAGCGCAAGCAATGGGAGCTCAACGTATACCGCGTCATGGAACAAGATCGATAGCATCTCGCGAAGAACCTCTTCCCACTAGGAGCCCCCTTGGATACCCCGCAACAACCATCCCGGATTATACGGGGATGCAACAGGGTGCGCGGCTACGCCGGCTACCTCCTCGTCTTGGCAGCGTTATCTCTCCTCTGCACGATGGCGGAGTCGACGAATGCCGCCTTTTCATTCGACGAGGGCGCCGTGCGCTTCGGCGCCTACCTCGCTGCGTTCACAGTCGTGTTTCTTGGTTGCGAGCACCTGGCCGCGCGCGTGCCGTCGCGAAACGCAGGCGCGCTTTCGCGCGTCAGGATTCCCCACATCCTCGCTTTCACCGCCATCATCTTTATATGCTGGATGCCCCTCTTGGACACGCTGTATCCAGGCGTCACGTTCTCCGATACGTCAAGCCAGCTTTGCCAGTTTTTCGGCAATCCACCCGAATTCGGACCATACTGCATCGTGCCCAACAGCGCGTTTAGCGACCATCATCCCATTCTCGACACGCTCATCATGGGCTCCCTGGTGAAGATCGGGATGGAGCACGGCTCGGCCAACGACGGCTTCATGCTGCTCGTGATCGTGCAAAGCGTGCTGCTCGCCTTGAGCATCAGCCGAACGATCTGCCATGTCGCGGTCCGATTCTCGTGGCGACTGCCATCCCTTGCAATCGCCATCGCCTTCTTCTCGCTCTTCCCCGTCTTTCCCTTCATGGCGGCCTCGCCGGTGAAAGACACGCTTTTCATAATCGTCTTCCTGGCCTTTCTCGTCGAATTCTCGCGGATAGCCCTGTCGGACTCGCCGCGTCTTCCTTGGCTCGTCGGCCTGTTCTGCTGCACGGCGCTGCTGGCGCTTACGAAGCGCACGGGATTATATGTGGCCGCGCTCTGCCTGCTGGGGGCGCTCGTCCTCAAGCGCGCGCTATGGAAGCAGCTGCTCGCTTGCATGGCGCCCGCAATCGTTCTCGCCGCCGTGGTGTTCCCCGCCGTGGTGTTCCCCCTGCTCGATGTATCCCCTGGGTCGAAAAACGAGATGCTCGGGTTCTTCTACCAGCAGACCGCCCGCTATGTGCGCGAATATCCCAAAGAGGTCGCTCCCGATGAGCGCGAGGTCATAGACCGGCTGTTGAACTATGAAACGCTGGCCAAGCGCTATCGGAAAGACATCGTCGACATGGTGAACCACGGAAAGGGCGTCGATATCGACCCGTCTACCGAGATGGTCCGCGCCTACTCTCAGGTATTTGCCGCCCAGTTCCTGCGCCATCCCGAGAACAACGTGCAGGCCATCTTGGATCTTGAATCGGGGTGGTTCGATCTGAGCCTGCGCTATCAAGTGGCGGTCAACTACGGCATGGCAGATACCCCGGAAAACGGCGTTCCCGACATCTCGCGGCCCGAATCGATGCGCGCGCGAGCCGAGGACGCGGTCGAATCCCTCAACCGAACCGCAACAGACCGGCTGTTGGGGCCTCTTTTCACGCCGGCGCTCTACACCACCCTGATCCCCGCATTCTGCCTTCTTCTTAGCTTGCGGACGCGCCGTCTGACCAAGGAGCGCCTGGTAGCGCTGCTCCCCGTGCTCGCATCCCTGCCGTTGCTATGGGTGTCTCCGGTCTCGGACGCCTCGAGCAATCTCGAAGCGCTCCGCTATACGCTCCCTTTCCTCTACACCGCGCCCTTCACCCTCGCGTTCGCACTTGGACGCATCAACGAAAACGCGGACGGACCACATGACCAATCCATCCGCGAACACGTTGAAGAAGCTGTCGATAGCGAGCCGGTCGCCAATCCCCCTAGCGTGACGAGCGCGTAAGCTGCTCGACCAGCTCGACGAGTTGGCGATACGAGTGCTTGCGATCGAATTGGTCCTCGGCGATAGCGCGGGCGGCAGCGCCCATGCGCTCGCGCGCCGAAGCGTCGGCCTCCAAGCGCTCCAAAGCCGCAGCCAGGCCCTCGACGTCCCCGGGACGCACGTTCACGCCGAATCCGTCCCGCTCGACCTTCGCGCGGAATTCCGGGCTCATGGAAGTGCTGAGCATAGGCTTACCTGCGGCGAGGTAGTCGCCGATTTTGGTGGGAACGCTCTGCGGCGCGTTCTCGACCAAGGAATTCACCAGCACGTCCGAGGCAACCAGATGGGCGGCCATCTGGGGATACGGCATGTAGCCCAAGAAATCGGCGTTGCAGCCCGTCTCGGCGACAAGCGCCTCCAACTCTTCGCGGATGGTGCCATCGCCCATGAGCTTGAGCTTCATGGAGGGGTGCGAGCGCTGCAGACGCGACATCGCGTGCACGAGGGTGCGCAGGTCGTAGCAATCGCTCATCGCGCCCGCATACGAGACCCAGAACTCGCCGGAGGGCTTGGCCACCTGAGAGCCATATGCCAGTGCCCCGGAGTCGAAGGCGGCCAGGTCATTACCCACATAGGCAACGACCTTGGGAATGTCCTCCGCGCGATCGCGGAAACCGCGCGCGGCGTACTCGTCGGACGTGCCCACGATGGCGTCGGCCAACGCATACGTGCGCCGAGCCTGTCGATAGAACGGCGCAAACGCGATATCGGAAACGATAGGGACATCGAGCGCGATGCGAAACGCTTCGGGCCACAGGTCGTTCACGTCGACCACGAAGGGGATACCGTAGCGCTTCGCCGACTGGCCGACGGCCAGGGCGACGTCGTTCGGTGGAATCTGGCAATAGATAAGATCGTAATCGTGATGCTCTTCGAAATATGCACGCATGTTCTTTGCCATCACGTGATGGGCCCAGATGCGCTGCGGGCACATGTTCTTCGGGTAGCCGGGCTCCTCGATGAAGCGAACGTTGAACGAGTGCACGCTTGCATCGAACGACTCGACGTCGCGCTGGCGCTTCTCCCAGTGCTGGAAGCGAGAGGTGAGGAAATCGACCTCGTAGCCCTCGGCGGCGAGCGTCTCGGCAAGATAGACGTAGCGCGTGGCGCCCTTGACCTCGTGGCCGAGCTTGGCGTCGATACTAAAGATGGCAATGCGCTTCTTGCTCATATCCTATCCCTTCCCAGGCGAATCCCGTGCCTAGCGGCCGAGCTTCGCACGCATCTGCTGCATACGAGTATACGAAATGCCCAGGCGATTCAGCAGCAGCGCCGTCCTATAGCGCTTCTCGCCCATCTTCCACTGATCCTCGTTCGCGCGCTTGAGCTCGTCGCGAAACGCTTTGGCACGAGCGCGGCCGCGGGCCCGATCATCGTCGAACAGCAAGGCGATATTGTAGTGCGTATCAACGATGAGATGCACCTTATGCCGCAGGTACGCGAGCGCCCAGGGCTCCAAGGATTCGGCAAGGTGGCCGGATTCCGCATCCGATAGGTAGCGCAGCATCTCATCGACCACGCGCGAGTGGTCGGCCCAGCGCTTGACGTAATTTGCCTGGCTCACGCTCTGGCCGGCATTACCCACCAGATACTGGTAGACCTCGATATCGAGGAACGCGATCGAGTGCGCGGGAGCGCTCGCTTTAACGATGTACTCGTAATCCTCGTAGAAGGTATGTTCAAGCAGATGGAGACCCATGCGGCGCAGGTAATCCGTACGCGCCGTGAGCGTGTGGATCATGATCTGCGCGGCGGCCGCGTCGTTGGCGCACACCTGCTCGAACGGCAGCACCGCGTCGCGCTCCACGCCGTCGGCCAGCTCGAAGAGCTCGGTGGCACCCGTTACCATATGGACCTCGCGCTTCTTGTCGACCACGAGCTCGCAGCTAAGCGCGCGAAGGCGACCGATGAGCCCCACCAGCCCGTCGGTGTCCACCCAGTCATCGCCGTCGACCACGCGGAAATAGGTGCCGCGCGCGGCAGCGAGACCCGCGTTGATGGCCGAGCCATGTCCGCCGTTCTCCTTGGAGAGGACGCGGAAGATGCGCGGCTCGCGCTGCGCGAACGCTTCGGCGATGGCGCGCGTGCCATCGGTAGAGCCATCGTCCACCACGATCACCTCGAGCACGCCGGCCAGGCGCTCGTCGCAAAAGGACGCGAGGCCGTGGCCAAGATAGCGCTCGACGTTATACGACGGCATGGCGATGGTGAGTACCGGCGATTCCGCGCAAGCGCTCCCATGGCAAGCAGGGGGAACGTTATGTGCCATATCCATCTACCTCTCCATCTTAAGCTTCGCGTAGCTGGCGCCCATGCCATGGCGCACCAGATGTATCACACGCCCCAGCGCGCACGCGACGAAGGGCGACCGCAGCGAGATAAGCTTGATACCGGCCGATAGCGCTCGCCCGCCGCGCGAGACAGCGCCCGGAACGATCGTGCGGAACAACTCGTCATCGAACACGGTGCGGCACCACGCCACGCGATCGGCATGCGACATGTGCGCGCGCGGATCGCAGTTGCGCTCGAGCGCGCTCATGATGTAGCGCACGTAGAGCGAACCCAAGCGCGAGCGAACCTCCGGCGTATCGGCACCCCAGCGCTGTTGCTGGCAATAGAGCTCCTCGATGCGCCTGCGGTGCACGTCGTAGTAACGCGGCTCGAACCTATTGGTAAGGTTGCTTGCCTGGCGCTTGGCGTACTCGTAGAGGGGCTCCTGCAGGAAGACGGCGGCGTCCGCGCGGTCGAATGCGGCGATGCTGAAGAGGATGTCCTCGATGAGCGGGACGTTTTCGAATCGCAGCCCCTCCAGGACGCGGCGCGCATACACCTTGTTCCAGGGATAGCCGTAGAGCGTGGACTCTTCGAGCGGCAAAACCTGTTCACGCAGACCCTGGCCAGACAAATACCCTTGCACGGGCGGCAAGACCTCGCGCTTCAGCGAGACCTCGCCCACTGCATCGACGTACACCTCCGTGCAGCCGAACACGACGCAATCGACATCCGGGGTTTCAAGGGCGGCGGCAACATGTTCGAGCAGGCGCGCATCGCAGCGGTCGTCGGGATCGGCCATCCACACATAGGAGCCGCGCGCGTGCGCAAGGCCCGTATTGCGCGCGGCGGCGACGCCCCGATTGACCTCGTGCGCTACCACGCGAATACGCGGATCGGCCTGCGCACGGGCGTCGAGCAGGGCAGCCTCGCCCGGCGCCGAGCCGTCATCGACCAAGATCAGCTCCCAGCTCTCGCACGTCTGCGCCTGAACGGCATCGATCGCGGCGTCGAGATAGGACGCGACGTTATAACAGGGCATGATAATGGAGAAGAGCGGGTCTTCCGTTAGCGCAGCGCGATCCACCATGCCCCCTCTATACAATCGAACAGAAACGCAATCGATGGTAACACAGCGCCCATACAGCTCGCTTACATAGGGCGGCTTCTACCCACGAACGCCAAAGAACCCGCGACCCGGCCGACACCCGGCCACGTAAGGAGCAAGCCGCATGCAGCGCCTCATCCAGCAGATCATGAAATTCGGCATCGTGGGCGTGCTCGCCTTCGTCATCGACTACGGCCTCATGGTGGCCCTCACCGAACTTGTCGGCCTCGCCCCCGTCGCGTCGGCGACCGTATCGTTCATCGTATCCGTAGTGTTTAACTACGTAGCCAGCATGCGGTTCGTGTTCTCGCACAAAGAGGGCATGTCGAAGCAGCGAGAGTTCGCCATTTTCGTCGTGCTCTCCGTGATAGGCCTGCTTATCAATGATGGACTCATGTGGGCGGGCACCGAGCTCGTCGCAATCGACTACCGCATCGTGAAGATCGGCGCGACGGCGGTGGTTATGGTATGGAACTTCGTCACGCGCAAGCTGTTCCTGGATGGCGGCGAGCAGCAAGCGTCCTAACGCGACATGGCGCAACGGCCGCAATCGCCCGCCGTCCCACCCGGGGCCCTCGTGCACCACGCAGCGCATGGCACCCCCATTCCCTACATCAACGTGCAGAAACGGTAGATTTGCGCGAAACCTGATGCGTGCCTTACGCAAAGCTCGTATAGTTCATCTCGCGTTAGTCGAAGGTGAAAGGACCATGCGGGTGCACGCGCTCATTGCAAAAGATTCCACCAAGCAATTCGGCAAGTTTGCCGTCGTGGGGCTTATATCGCTCGCCGTCGAATACACGGCCCTGCTCTACCTCGTCGAAGTCGTTCACCTCGGCGTGCTGCCCAGCACCACCATCAGCTTCATCGCCTCGATCATCGTGAACTACGTGCTCAGCATGCGCTTCGTATTCGAACATCGCGACGATATCAGCCGCAAGCGCGAGTTCACCATCTTCGCGATCCTCTCCGCCATCGGCCTGGCGCTCAACGACTTCTACATGTTCGTGGGCGTCAGCATGCTCAACATCGGCTACCAGGCTATGAAGCTCATCTCCACGTTCTTGGTTACCTGGTACAACTTCTTCTCGCGCCGCAAGTTCCTAAGCAACCAGTCGTAGCGCGCGTGCTCAACGAAGGCATCGAGGGCGGCCCGTTCTCCAACGGACCGCCCTCGTCGTATATCCACGCCCGTTAGAGGGACGTGACGTAGACCCACTTCACCACGTCGCCGTCGTGCAGGGTATGAGCGCTGCACGAATGGCCGGGGAAGCTTCCGTTCACGCTGTACTTCCAGCCGCTCTCACCGCCGAAATCAAACTCCGCCAGTCCGCCGATACCCGCGACGTACACGCCGAAGCCGGAATTGCGCGCGTTGACAGAGAGGCCGGTAGCGCACAGGGCGTCGTACACCGTGGCCCCCTCCTCGAACGTAAGCGTGGTATCAGCGCTCACCGAGCCATTGGCTGCCGAGGAATCGACCAGCACGCGCACGCTGATGGTAGAAGGCGCCTGAGGAGCTGGCGCTGCGTCGCCCGCGGTGCCCGAGGAGCTAGACTGGCCGGATGCGGTCGGGGAATCCGGAGCCGAGGCGCCAGACCCGCTCGGCGCCCCTGCAGTCGGTGCCGTCTGAGCGGCCGTGTCGCCTTGCGCAGCCGCGGCATCGTCGGCCACCTGCGCATCGTCTGTGGCAGCGACGCCATCCGCGGGCGATGCCCCGCCATCGGCTGCAGCCGTCTGCGGCTCCTCGTCCGCCGTGGTCTGCAGGAGCGACGCATCATCGTGAGCCATCTCGCTCGAAGGCGGGTTGAACACGAAATACGCCGCCGCCAACGCCACCATAACGAGCGAGATGGCGAAGACCGCTCGCACGATCCGCGGCGCCCCCGCCGGACGGTCCCCGTCGGACCCGTCTAAGGGGGCACCGGGATACACGCGCCCATCCTCCTCCGGCGCGGTCCCGCCTATTGCAGGCGCCGTCTCGATCTGCTGGGTTTCTTCCTGTACGTCGGTCACGACGCTCCCCTCTCTCTACTTGCGCTTTCGAGCTGCTGCGATCAACAGCCATGCGCCGGTGACGACCAGGCCCGCCAGGCCGGCAAAACCGATAGCGACCATCACGAGCGACATTCCTGAGGGCGATGCATCCCCCTCGGCGTTTCGGCCGCCGGTGGACGCCGGCGCCCCGGCCTCGGACTCAGACGCAGCCTCGTCCTGCGGGCGGGCGGCCGCAGATGCCGACGCAGCGGTTTTCCGCTGGTCGCCAACCGGGCGCCTGCCCGGCACCACGGTACCGCTTGCCTGCGGACGAACCGCAGGGACAACCGGGGCCGGCGAACCCGGGGCGCCGGTGCCCCCGTTGTTGCCGGCGGGCACATCACCAGGCTCGATCGGCCGCTCCGGTACGGGCGGCTGGGGCTGCGTCTGGTGTTCGATCCACTTCGCATGCAACGTCATATCAGCGCGTACGGGCGCGTCGAAATCCCATGCCGTGCTACAAGCGGGATCGATGTACCAACCGTCGAAATCGTACCCCGCGCGCACGGGATCGGCGGGCCTGGTCACGGCAGCACCGCGCTTCACGTATACGCTTGTCGCAGACGTCCCGTTAGCCGCATCGAAGCTCACGCGCCACGACGGCGCGCCCTTGAGGGCGAATAACGCGCCGGAGTCGTTGATGTAATACAGAGAGCCATCGGCGCCCGCCACCACGGAGCTCATGCAATACTCCTGGTTGGCTTCGGCGGGCGTATACAGCACGTCCACGGCGTCATCGCCCACACGATAGCGATAGAGGCCGCTCGGATTCCAGTTAACCGTGAAATAGACGAACGCGTCACCGTCCTGGACCGATACGAGGGGCGAGGACTGCGAGTACATCGTGGGAAGCGCACCGCCGTCGGTGGTCTTGCAGACCTCGTGCTCGACCGTCATGGTCTCGGCATCGATCACGAATACGGCTGCGTATTTCATGTATTTGCTCGGCCCCTGCGTAGCGGACTGGCCGCACAACACGATCTTCCCGTTCACGATACTCGGCGTGGACGTGCAATACTTGCCAAACGTCACGCGGGCTACCTCGGAGAGGGAGCCGTCGGCATCCATTGCAAGCTTATGCAGCGTGCCCTTATAGTCGGCGACATACAGGTAGCCGCCCTCAGCGACGATGGTGGAACGGACCTGCGCGCCAAGCGGAAGCGGCGTGCCGACGGTCCCGCCCGTGACGGGGTCGAACGCGTAGACGTTGCCCGCGTCGTCGCCAACAACCAGATAGTCACCCATCGGTACGGCGCCGGCCCAGTAGTAGCCGCCTGCCATCGGTCGCGTAAAGCGCACCGCGCCCGTCGCGATATTCACGCTCAAAAGATAGCCCGTACCCGAACCATCATAGCTGCCGTCGCTCGTGCCGGCGTACACGTAGCCGTCGCGAACAGTGAGCGTGCCGAGCGATTGCTGCTCGACCGTCGAGCCGGACGGCGTCGTAGCGGCGGGCAGGGGCTCGGTCAACCAAGTGGTCGTGAGGGTGTCGACCGTGAGCGCCTGCAAGCGGCCGCCGTGAAGCGGCACGATGACGACGCCCTCGGCATACACCATGCGCGCGGTGGAATCGATCGACGAGGCGAGCTTGGCTTCGCGCACCGTTGTCCCGGTTGCCGCATCCACCATCAGCAAGCGGTCGGTCGAGGCGATGTAGAGGTAGTCGCCCACCAAGATGGGGTCGGACAGGTTCTCGCGGGCGCCGCCTATCTGCACGACCCACTTCTCCTGAGCGGCCTCGACGGGCGTAAGGGACGAGGTGGGTTTATTCGAAGTGGTGAAGCTCGGCCACTCGCTGCCCCAATCGGGACGAGCCGCGCCCGCATCGATGACGATGTCGTTCTCGGGCAACGCGGTGCCGGAGCCGTCCACGTAGAAGAGCTCGATGGTGTCGCCGTCGGCAACCACGACGTTGTTCGCGTAGTCGCTCGCGCATTCACCGTTGTACAGGAAGCTCCAGTACGACCAGGGAGCCGTATCGGACATGGCAAGGGTGCGCGACCCATCGGGCGTTGTGACGGAATACGGCACGCCGCCGTCCAGGCTATAGCTATAGCCGGCCTCGTCCAAAAGCCGAGCGAAGACATCCCATGCCGTAGCGGGCTCGTCGCCGGGGACGACGACCTCGCGCAACGGGACCCACGTCTGAGCATGGAAGGAACCCTGGGCATCGTGCTCGCTCACGCCCACGATGCGGGCGGTGACGGTCTTCGCTGCGGGGGCATCCGGGTCATCCAGGCCGCTGGTGCCGCGCACGATGAAGGATGCGGACACCTCCTGGCGGCTGAGCGCACGGTACTTCTCGAGAACGACAGGGTCGATCGCGGGATCATCCTTGTAGCGCGCGTAGTAATCGCCGAACCGCTCGCTCGACAAGCAGCTCGTAATGGTGACGCGCGTGTTGTATTGGGGCTGCTTGACCAGGCGCAGCGTCTCGGATTCCACGATAGCGGGCTTGCTGGACTTGAAGCGATCCCACTGCTCGCTTGGACGAGATGGGTCGATCGACACGGCCGCGATACCCGAAGGAACAGTGCCGCCTGCGGAGCGAACCCACGTCAGCGAGCCGTCATCGGCGGCGTGGACGGAGATGAAGCTCTTCAGGTCGGCGGTGACGGCGTCAGCGGATGCATTCTCCCCCAGAAGCGCACCGGCGTACGCCTCCTTCACGCGCGCCATCAAGGCGAGCTCGGCGTCGATCTCCTCGGTACCCAAAGCCTTCACGGCTATGTCGAACGAGGCGGAGCGGGCGACGCCGTTCTTGGAAACGGTTACGATCAGCGTATCGTGCGCATCGGGCATGCCGGGCGCGGGGCGGGCAACCACCAGGCGGGCGCCGTTGACGCGGCAGGCCTGGGAGCCGCTCGGGTCCACGGCAAACGCCAGGGCATACCCGGAACCCGTGATGCCCAGGTCGCGACGGGTGGGGAGCTGGATATCTGCCACGACGCACGATGGGTCGACCGGCTGCTTCGAAGCGAAGTCCTTCAGCTGCACGCGGCCGAGGGCGGCGTCGAGCACCTCTTCGAGCGTGGGATCGGAATCGATGGACTTCACCGTGACGGTGAAGTCCTTGGTGGCAACGGGAACCCGCTCGCCATCGGCTCCCTTGTTGAAACGAACCGTCGCGGTGAGCGAAGCCTCTCCATCCGCAGATTGCCGGCGTACCAGGGTGCCATCGGATTTGAGCACGTCCTCGTTGCTAGACGACCAGGAGATGTCGGCCCAGGTCGCAATCCAGTCGTCCAGCACCAGGTCGCGGCGCGCCTCGATGGTATCAAGCTCGTTGTTCGCCGAACCGCCTTCGTAGGCCACGAGAGACGAGGCGCGCAGCTCATCGGCGACGAGCTGCTCCAAGCGCTGCTGGACGCGGTCCATATCCCAACGAACCGTGATGAAGCGCGTCCACGTGGCCGCGCTGCCGCCGCTCTCGATCCTGAAATCGACCTTGACGCTCGCCATACCGGCGGGCTCTTCAACGGACTCGGGATCCTCGTAATAAAACCGAACGGCGCCGTTGCGCTCGCCGGGAGCGGACGAGACGGTCGCACCGCCGGCGCCCTCGGTAGCCGCGATAACGCTCACCGTTGCCGCAGGATAGCCCAAGCGAGCAAGCTCCCGTTCGACCAGATCGCGGACGTTCTCGCTTTCACCGAAAACGGGCGCGGGCACGAAACGGGCGCTATCGAGCGCGGCGGCCGCCGCGGCGGCCGAAGCTCCGGGTAGAATGGGGCCGGCGGTCGCACGCACCTCGTTGTATCCGCCAGCGGAAGCCGTAACCTGCAGCCGCGCGCCGATCATCGTCGCATCGACATGCAGCGTCGCGTCCGTAGCGCCCTCGATGGGCTCGAACTCGCCGGCGGCTGCGCGCGATATCCACCACTGATAGCTTACGGAGCCCGTGGGCGGCACCTTGCCTGCAGTAAGAACGGGCTTCGCGGTGAGGGTCGCACCCTCGACAGTCGTTCCATCGCCGCTCGCGACGATGGAGATGTTCGCCAGGCGCAGCGCTCCGGCGCGGCAGATGGGGCCCATCGTGTAAGAGACGGTGTTCACGCCGGCAGTAGCCTTGACGTTAAGATAGCGGCCCAGGACGGCATCGCCCGCAGGGATGACCGCAGACGGCGCGGTGCCCAGCGCCTGCCCGGTCGCAGCGTCCTTGGACTCAAGAAGCGTCCAGGCAAACGACACCTTGTCGGAGTCGACCGTGGAGCCGTTGGTGGCCGTATCCGCAGGCGATCCACCTGTGATGGCCACCGCCTCCACCGCATCGCCCGGAGCGAGGATGGCGTCGATATCGCCGCTGATCTTGGCTCCGGAACGACGCAGCTCGACACGCGACAAGTTGATAGCGTCCGCCGCGTTCACGGGGCCAGGCAGGTCGAACGAAGAGAGCGAGCCGTAACTACGAGCGGGGCCCCACAGTTCGACATCGCCCGCATTGACCTTCACCGCTATATAGCCGCCCGCGATCTTGGAGGCAAGCTCGTCGGTAAGGAGGAGGCTTTGCTTGGTCTCGCCCTCTATGGGCGCGAACGCACCTGTATCGGCGGTCTTGGTAGGCGACCACATCCACTGGTATGTCCAGCCGGACTCGGCGGGAACGACCCAGTCGTCCCAGTCGTACGCGTTGGCCCACAGCACGGCGCCCGCATCGAGCGCACCGGTGAGCTTGGAATAGCTGTCGTCCTTATCCTTCTCGTCCTGCACCATGATGTAGCAGTCGTCGTCGAGCGCGCGCTCATCCCGCGCGTCCGGCTGCGCGAACCCCGATGGCACGGCGGCGTCGGAGTCCGCGGCACCAACGGAGGGCGCGGGACTCTCGAGCGACGGAGCCGCAGGCGACTCGTCGGCCCCCTCATCCACCGGCGCCGAGGGCCCATCTTGCAAGGACGGGGTCCCGTCGCGTGGCGCGACGAGTTCCTGGTCGAGAGCCTGGGCGGCAGCGCCCTCG
>NZ_JADNJJ010000058.1:0-3796 GCF_015554865.1 Collinsella sp. D33t1_170424_A12
TAGAGCCGCGCGCTTAGTTATACTGGTACCCGTTGTGTAGTTCAGGAGATTGGCCGTTATGTCACCCAAAGTTTCTGTTGTCGTGCCCGTTTACAACGTCGCCGCCTTCCTTCCCGCCTGCCTCGATTCCATTTGCGCCCAGACGCTCAAGGATATCGAGATCATCGTGGTGAACGACGGTTCGACCGATAACTCGCTCGAGATCGCGCAGGAGTATGCCGCCAAGGACGATCGCGTCAAGGTGCTTACCAAGGAGAACCGCGGCTACGGCCACACCATGAACCTCGGCTTCTCCCATGCCAGGGGCGAGTACATCGGCATCGTCGAGTCCGATGACTGCGCGCGTCCCGAGATGTTCGAGACCCTGTACAACCTTGCTGTTCAAAACGATGCCGACGTCGTGCGCTCCAATTACTGGAACATGTCTGAGAACGGCACCAAGTTCGATCTGGTCGACGTCCTCAATCTCTGCGATGCGCCGTACGATTCGGCGTTCGACACCGTAAACCACCCCGACATCCTGCGTGGCAGCCCGGCCATCTGGACCGCCATCTACAAAGCCTCGTTCCTCAAGGACAACGGCATCGAGTTCCTCGAGACCCCGGGTGCCTCCTTCCAGGATACCGGCTTCGCCCTGAAGGTCCTTACGTCTGCCCAGCGCATGGTTATCACGCGCAAGGCGTTCCTCAACTATCGCGTGGACAACGCCGGCTCCTCGGTGAAATCCGGCGCCAAGATGTTCTGCGTGTGCGACGAGTACGACTCCTTCGAGGAGCATCTGGCCCGCAATCCGCAGCGTGCCGAGGCGTTCCGCTACGTGATTCCTTCCAAGAAGTACGAGACGTACGTGTGGAACTACAATCGTCTTGACGATTCCCTCAAGCCCGAGTTCATGGAGCGCATGTCGCGCGAGTTCGCCGAGGCCAAGGCTGCTGGCAACCTCAAGCAGTCCGCCTTCCAGGACGTCGAGTGGCTCGAGCTCAACGAGCTTATCGAGAATCCCGCGGCGTTTAGCAACCGCGCCCTTACGGTGCAGTATCCTCCCCAGGATTTCAAGGAGCATCGTCGCACGTGCTGCGCGAACGGTCTCATCTCGCGTCTTCGCATGTACGCTTCGTTCATCAAGCACGCTCTGTAATATCGTTTGACGAAAGCCGTATGTATGAATGTAGATAGCCCCAACGCTTCCCAGCCGCTCGTTTCCATCGTGGTGCCGGTGTATAACTCCGAGCGCTACCTGCCCACGCTTCTCGATTCCCTGCAGAACCAGACGTATCGCAATCTGCAGATCATCTGCGTGAACGACGGATCCAAGGATGGCAGCCTTGCTATTCTGCAGCAGCGCGCGCAAGACGACCCGCGCCTTGTGGTAATCGATAAGGTTAACTCCGGGGCCGCTTCCACGCGTAACGTTGGCATCGACCGCGCGACCGGCGATTACCTGTGCTTCGTCGATTCCGATGACTACGTGGTGCCCACGGCGCTCGAACAGCTCGTCGCGGTCGCGCGCGAGCATGATACCGATGCCGTGATCTTCGATATGGACAACTTCGACGACAAGACGGGGGAGACGGCTCCCACCAACGCCGTCTTCAAGGAGTTCGTTCCCGCGCGTACGGTGTTTGGAACCACCGATATCGATAACTTCTACAAGCGCGTGGTGGGCTTCACGGTCAACAAGCTGTATCGCACCTCCTGCCTAAAGGATATCGACCTCAAGTTTCCCAAGGTGGGCGCGCATGAGGATATGCCATTCACGTACATCGCCCTTACGGCCGCGCCGCGCCTGTACTATCTGGACGAAACGCTGTACTATTACCGCCGCGCCCGCGAGGGCAGTCTCAGCGATGGGACCAACGACGACTACCGCTATATGCTCGATGCGCTCGAGGCATTCCGCGATGGCCTTAAGGAGCACGGCTTGTGGGATGCGTGCGAGCGCAACTTCGTGAACTATGCGCTCCACATGTGCCACTGGAAGTACACGGTGCTCGACGAGCAGGGTCGCCAGACCTTTGCCGACGACCTGCGCACCCGCGTGTTCGATCTGTTCGATATCACGCGTCACGACGCGGAGTACTTCTTCGACTCGGATGACTACGCGTTCTACGAGCATATCTCGAGCTCGACGTTCTTCTCGCGTCTGTACGACCGCCTCTACTTTTTCCTGCGTCGCATCTGGCATAAGATTCGCAGGTAGACTCAAAGGCGGCATTCATGTACCTTTGAGTGGCTAAAAGCTGCTACATGCACGCGCTCCCGCATCCGGAACCATCTGGGATGCGGGGGCGCTTTTCTTGTGCGAGGTGAAGCAATAGCTGCGCGGCGTTGCCATCAGGCGCCCCGCGGTCGATGCATCATCGGATGCGGGGCGCCGTCATGCACGGGGCAGATTAGGCTCGCTGCGGTGTTGCCATGCCGCTGTGACCGGGCTGCGCCAGCCATGCCTCGAGGGCGCTTGTGTTGGCAATTCGATTGTCTTGGACGTAGAGCATCGTCAGGTTCGTTAAGGGGCTTACGTCGAACGATGTGAGCTCGTTTGATTGCAGGAAGAGGTTGTCCAGCTTGGTGCAGCCGCTCAGGTTGATGTCGTGCAGCTTGTTAAAGCCCGCGTAGCAGCTAAAGAGCGAGGTGCAGCCGGAACAGTCGAGCGACTGCAGCTTGGTGTTGGCGACGTGCAGGTTGAGCAGGCTGCTTACGCCGGAGACGTTGAGCGCGGTGAGGTTGGGTGCAAATACGGTGATGTCCGTAAGGTCTTTGCAGCCGCGCGCATCTATAGAGGTGATGCCTGTGGCAGCCTTCGGGATGGTAACCAGGACCACCGGCAGCCCGTCGATCGAGGCGGGGAGTGTGGCCGCGCCCGACTTGCTCGTGTTTACGATGTAGATGCCCGAGCCGCGGAACGTGATATCGTTTCCCTCGGCATCCTGGCCAACGACATCGCCCCAGGTGAGCGTTGTGTTCTGGTTTACCTTGATATAGGTGAAGCCGTCTTTCGTATACTTCGTGGGGGAGCTGGGGTCCTTCTGCGGCAGCACGCTGCCCGTATGGCCCGGTTGCTTCAGCCATGCTTCGAGGGCGCTGGTGTCTGCAATCAGATTGCGCGAGCAGTCCATCTGGAAGAGGTCGGGGCAGGGACTGATGTCAAGCTGCGTGAGCATGTTGTTGCTCACGAGGAGGTTATGCAGCTTGGAAACGTGACGCAGGTCGATGCTGGAGAGCTTGGTGTCATAGATACTCAGCACGTTCAGGTTGCGGCATCCCTGGAGGTCGAGCTGCGTAAGATTGCAGTTGCTCACCGTGAGCTGTTCGAGCTTGGTAAGCGTGTCGGGAGCGATGGTGAGCCCGGAAAGATTGGAATTCGAAACCGTGAGTACGCGCAGCTCGCTCGCCGCATCCACATTGATGCTTGCGAGTTCGGTTTTCTGATAGCCGCAGGCGATGTGCGCGTATACCAGCGGGTGGTTGTCGATGGCGCGGGGCAGCGTAAGGGACTTGGCGTTTTGCGGAATGGACGTGATGTAGGCGCCCGGGCCGTAGTACTGGATGGGGGCGCCGCTTTCGGTTGTCGTGATGACGTCGTACTTCTTATAGCCGCATGCTTCGCTCACGTAGAGGTACGTGCAATCATTCCAGGTGCCGGGGACGGGCTTGGCTGCTGTCTGGCGCTGCGGTTCGAGCGTGCCCGTGCGACCGGGGTGCTCCAGCCACTGCTTGAGGGGCGCTAGGTGTTAAGTGCCAAGACGTTGTTTACATCTCGATGGTGACAAATAGGGAGGGCTCCCGCATGCTGTGA
>NZ_JADNJJ010000059.1:0-4467 GCF_015554865.1 Collinsella sp. D33t1_170424_A12
TAACGAGGCTGAATTACAACCCTGCGCTCGGGATCAACGCCCTCGGAATGGGTATCAACCTCAGCGTTATCTCGAAGCGCGATATGAACGAGACGACGCTCATAGGCAGTCATGGGAGGAAGCTTTACCGACCGGCCCTGGCTCAAAGCGCGAGCGGCAGCAGACTGCGCCATCGATACAACCTTATCCTGGCGGCGACTCTTGTATCCCTCGACATCAACTACAACCGGATAACGAAAACCGAGCTTCCTACTCACAAGCAGAGAGAACAGGGTCTGGAGGGCCTCAAGCGTACGACCATGGCGACCGATCAGGACAGCAAGGTCGGGAGCAGTAACATCAAGGATCAGCTCGCCCTCATCACCGTCATACTCATCGATGGGAGAGTCGGCGGCGTCGAAGTGTCCAAGAATGGCGCGCAGAATAGAAACGGCGACATCGGCGATAGCGTCGAGCTCAGCATCGGCAAGCACCTCGCCGGCTTTATAGCGCTCCGCAAGCACCTCAAAATCAATCGAGGTCTCCTCGGCAGCGGCCGTCTCGTCGTTCATCAGCTCAGACATGGTTCCTCCTAATTAGTAAGGTACCTGATTAGTTCTTCTTATGCGGACGAGGCTTGCGCTCGCGGCGAATAACGTTGACCTCCATGGGCGCGTTAGCCAGGCGCTCCTCTTCCTCTGCCTTAGCTTTGTCGATGATCTTCTGCGTTACGAAGATCTGCTGGATAACCTGCCAAAGCGTAGAAACATCGTAATACAGCAGGACGCCAGCGGGCAGCCCCCAACCGACGAACAGCATCATGATGGTCATGACGACGCCCATGGTGCGCATGCTCTGAGCCTGGGCACCCGTCTGATTACGGGACATGTACAGCTGAGGGATAAGCGTGAGCACCGAGAAGAGCACCAACGCGATGATGTACGGCAGCGCCGCGGTGAAACCGTCGGCCATGGCGGTAGCCGGAGAAGTGGTAAGGCTGGGCAAGATGTCGAAGAAAGCGAACGAGCCCTCGTGGTTCGGGAAATAATGCGGCAGGTCGCGCAGGAGCGTAAAGAGCGCGAGCAGGAGCGGCATCTGGATGAACAGCGGCAGGCAACCGCCAAACGGGTTGAATTTATTCTCGCTGTAGAACTTCTGCAATTCCTCGGCCTGGCGCTGCGGGTCATCGGCATAGCGCTCCTGCAGCTCCATAAGCTTGGGCTGCAGCACCTGCATGCGGGCGGTCGCCTTCGTCGACTTGAGAAGCAGCGGCGTAAGAAGCAGGCGCACGATGATCACCAAGATGATGATCGACAGGCCCCAGTCGACCGCGAAACCCTGAATAACCTTCAGGATCTCCAATAGAATGTTAACGATCCAATCCCACATGTTGAAATCCTCCGAACGAAAACGCCCTGTTAGGGCACGGGATCATAACCGCCAACTCGCAGGGGATTGCATCGCAGGATGCGCCCGGCGGCGAGCCAGCAGCCTTTTAGAACACCATATTTCTCAATAGCTTCAACAGCATACTGTGAACAGGTGGGGTAATAGATGCACGCGCTTGGCAGCAACGGCGATATATAGCGCTGGTAAGCGCGCACAGCCCCCATCGCAGCGCGCTTGGGAGCGTTGAGAACAAGTGAAAATCCGCGCACTAAGCTACCCCCGCGCGTTTAAGCAGGGATTCGAGTGCTTCGATCATGGCAGCGGGCTGGGATGTGCGCGTCTTGGGCGTTGCAAACAGAATGATGTCGTAGCCCTCGATAGGTAAGCGAAGTGCGCGCGCCGCCTCACGCAGCACGCGCTTAGAACGGTTGCGCACGACGGCGCAGCCAAGGCGTTTTGCAGCAACGAAGGCGACCCGACCCGGATCGCCTTCGTTGACTGCTTCACATATAACCATTCGAATCAGGGGATGGTTATATCGCCTTCCCTGAGTGAACGCACGCTCGAACTCCAGCCGAGACTTCAGTGTCCTCATGCGAGTTGCGTGACTTTAGTTGTCGCTCACCGTAAGACGCTTGCGACCCTTGGCACGACGACGGGCGAGTACGGCACGGCCGCCCTTGGTGGCCATACGGGCGCGGAAGCCGTGGGTCTTGGCGCGCTTGCGCTTATTGGGCTGGTAGGTACGCTTCATGGTTACTATCCTCCTGGTGCATTTCGTCTGCTCACAGACTCACAGATATAGACATGTGAGCTTAGAGATTGTAGGGAATAGCTGGAGGAAATGTCAATGAATCTGGCTGAAAAGATTGACAAATCCCTGGGCATTTCCATCGTTCGTGCACGAGATCATTCGCCTACACATTTTCTTTCACGTTCTTTCACCGAGTTTTCCACAGGTTGTTGGCAAGTTGTTAATAACTTTTCGCGACTTTTCTTCAGTTTTCAACCGATTGGGAAAACTTGTTGAAAGATGCGAAAGCTTTCAGCCTGAGCTGATATTCTGTTGAAACAGAAACGAAAGAACGGGATGCCATGGTGGATGATTTCTATCCCTTTGTGGATTCGGGCGACCCCGCCCCCAACAACAACCATATAGCAGGGGCCCTGCCTCCCCAGCCCGCCGCGGGGGGACCGCTTGCCGAGGCTGCACGAGAAAACAGCCAGGTGTCCGAAGATGTCCAAGGGACACCGGTGAGCTACGCGACGCGCATCGCCGTCTACGACGACATGCTTTCAACGCCGCGCGTAATCGTAATCACGCCCAAAGACGTGCGCACCTACTTGGAAGAGATCACGAATACGGTCTACCGGTGCATGAAAGAACAGGGGGGCAGCATCTCCCTCATGGTCATCCGCGAGATTGTGGAAAACTTCATTCACGCCCATTTCGTCGAGCCCATCATCTCGATCCTGGATAACGGCGCCACCATTCGCTTTGCCGACCAGGGACCCGGAATCGAGGACAAAGAGCGGGCATTCGAGTTTGGCGTGACGTCGGCGGACCGCGACAAGAAGCGCTTCATCCGCGGCACGGGTGCAGGCTTCCCCATGGTGCAGCAGTACCTCGAGAACACAGGCGGAGCGGTATCGATCGAGGACAACCTGGGGCAGGGCACGGTGGTAACCGTGAGCCTCGACCCGGCCCGCGTCGGCGAGATCAAGCGGGCTGCAACCCGCGGGGCGGCCGTACGAAGCGGGCACGCCGCCGCGTCGGCACACGATACCTCCGCGCCGACGAACCAGCCGCCCTACGACACGGCGGCGGCCGAAGCCCCGCTGCCGTACGGAGCGACCGCAGCCAGCCCGCAGCAACCGTACATGCCCGCCGCGGTACACGCGCCGGGCGCATTCAGCCAACCATACGGCCAGCCCGCGCCCGCGCCGGTCGTGCAATCCCAAGATGCGCAGGCGCCGTCCGCGGGCGCGGGCTACCCCAGTCCGATGCAGCCCGCAGAACCAACGGTCCAGCAGGGCGCCGGGGGCATCCCGGGTCAGCCCCTTCCCGGCGCATATCCACAAGCACCGGGCGCGCAGCCTATGCAGCAGAGCCCCTATCCCTACCCCTATCCACCGCAGCAACCCGGCGCGGCAGCGGGCGTGCAAAACGCGGGACCAGCCGCACCGCAGGCGCAGAGCCAATTCTGGGGCGGATACGGATACCCGGCGCCCGGCATGAACGGCGGCTGGCCAGCTTATGCACAGCAAGCCTACGCACCGGGAATGTACCAGCCGGCGGGAGCCTACCCGCAGCAGGCGGGGTGGCCCGAGCCGGCATATCCCGGAACCCCCTGGCAACACCCGGCACAGGCGCCCCTGCCCGCAAGCGCCGCCCCCACAACGGCGCAGCCATACGTATCCGAACGCGGCATGCTCGCCCTGCAATACCTCGAGCAGCACGACGCATGCGGCCCCACCGACCTCGAACGGGCCTTCGGCTCATCGGCGCCCACCTGGTCGCGCGAGCTCGAAACGCTCACGGGCGCGGGACTGGTGATCAAGCGCGGGCAGAAGCGGACGCTCACCGACATGGGGCGCATATGGCTTCAGAACCTGCAATCCCAACAGGGCTAGCAGGCGGCAAGACGTGAATTAGACGGACGATAAGAGGAAGAACATGGAAAGCGAAGCGCAAATCCTGCTGGCAGACGCCGTAGCCTTCTGCCAACGCGACAGCCAAGATGCTCGCCTCACCAATATGCTGGGGCAGTCGCGCCCCCTCGACATGACCGATACGGCGCTCATCATCGAGGCCCCCACGCGGTTTGCCGTGGCATTCCTGGAGCGCAACAAGCCCATCATCGAACGCTACCTCGAGGAAATAGCGTTCATGCCCATCGAGCTGATGGTCCAACCGCCCGCCGGTGCACCCGCACCGCAGGTGACGGCGGCGCAGCCGGTAGCGACCCCGGCCGCGGCGATTCCGGCCGCCGCGGTCCCGGCCGTTGCGGCCCAGCCCGCCGCCCCCGAGCCCGTCGCGGCGCAACCCGCGGTCTCGGTGCCGGCGCCTATTCCGGCACCCATTCCGGCGCCCGCGCC
>NZ_JADNJJ010000060.1:0-4474 GCF_015554865.1 Collinsella sp. D33t1_170424_A12
GCCGAGCACTTCGACATGACCAAGCCATCCATCAGCCATCACCTCAACGCCCTCAAGGCAGCCGGGCTCGTCGACGCCGAACGCGCCGGGCAGTCAATCGTCTACAGCCTGAATACCTCCGTGCTGCAAGACCTTATGAGCTGGTTTTTCACCTTCACCGACAGGAGCGATTCCAATGACCGATAACATCCGCGACAAGCAGGGGGCGACGCCCCGCGCCAACGGCGAACAGCCCGAAACGCGCCGGGTCTCCCCCATCGGCCGCCGAACGCTGATCGCGCTCGCAGTCCTGTGCATCCTCAGCTTCCTGGGGCACCTCGCCCTGCTACCGCAGCTGCCCGACATGGTGCCCACGCACTGGGACGCCGCAGGCGACGTCGACGGCTGGAGCAGCCGGCTCTCGACGCTCGGCCTCGACATCCTGCCCCTCGGCCTGCTCCTCCTCTTCCACGTGCTTCCCGGCATGGACCCGCGCGGCCGCGCATACGAGCGCATGGGTTCGTTCTACACGGGGTTCGTCGCGGTCTTCACGCTCTTCATGATCGGGATGACATGGACCACGGAGCTCGCCGTGTTCGGCATCATGCCGCAAGACGGCAGCCCCATCGGAATCATCGTCGGCACGTGCCTGGGCCTCGGCCTCATCCTGCTTGGCAACTACCTGCCCAAGGTCAAGCCCAACTACACGTTTGGCTGCAAGACGCCATGGGCGCTCGACAGCGACCAGAACTGGCGGCTCACGCATCGGTTCGGCGGTATGGCCATGGTCGTCGCCGGCATCGCCGTCGCCATATCCGGGCTGTTCTCGAAACAGCTGGGAGGCGCGGCGCCGGCAATCCTGCTGATCGCGGTCATCGGGTCGAGCGCGTCCATCTACCTGTATAGCTACCTCGTATTCCGACACGGCAACAAACCGCTGCGCGTGCGATAGACCGGGCGGCCCCGCCATGCAAGATGCCTCCCATCGCTCGGGGATCGTACCCGGGCGATGGGAGGCATATCTATTACGCAGGCGAGGCGTCGGCGCGAGAAGGCGAACGAGAGACGCCGTCTGGACTCGAAAAGACCCGCGGGAGCCTACACGGGACTGGGGGAATCGTCGCGGATCACCGCGCGGGCGATCATCGAGAGCACCGCGATCGCAACGACGCGGGCGTCGTCGAGCACCTCGACGTCGTACACGTCGCCGCGCAGCGCCGGGATCTGCTTGGCGCGCGCCATCACCCGCCCGCCTTCCGTGCGAATCTCGAATCGGCTCGTCCATGCGCGGCGCGTCACGACCATCCATCCCTGCGGCTGCACGCGGATAACCGCCTCATCCGTCTTGGCGGACACGCGAAACGAGCGCTTCAGGTCCATCGACACCCCGCTGCGGAGCTCTATATGGTGCGCGCGGTCCTTATCATCCGACCGGCTCGTACGATAGCATGCGACCTCGGTCCCCGATGCATCGACCACGCGCGTCGTACGCGGAGACGACAGCGGGTCGGTGTGCGCGGTGAACAGCACCTCCCCATCGACGGTCGAGACCTCGAGCTCGCTGTGCACGCTGGCGAGCTTGGACGAGATACGGAGCTTCATGGTTCCTCCTTGCGCTGCGAACGCAACCTATAAGCCTGCCATGTTTATTCCCGTTTTCCGCCCCGATGCACACATCTCCGTGCCACGTTCCCCGCAGGCATGCCGCCTGCAACGAAAAACGGCCGGGAGCGCACCCGCCCCCGGCCGTCATGGATACTCGTGGCGCACGGTCGGCCCCGCATCGGCAGCGGGACGCGTGCCTAGCTCAGCAGCATGCGGTCGTTTGCCAGCTCGCCGCCGGAGACCTCCTCGAACTTGCGAAGCAGGTCGGGAACGGTCAGGCGCTTCTTCTCCTCGCCGGCAACATCGTAGATCACCCGGCCGTCGCACATCATGATGAGGCGGTTGCCCAGGCGGATCGCGTCGTTCATGTTGTGCGTCACCATGAGCGTGGTGAGGCCGCGCTCGGCCACGATCTGCTCGGTGAGGTCGAGCACCTTCGCAGCCGTCTTGGGATCGAGCGCCGCGGTGTGCTCGTCGAGCAGCAGCAGCTTGGGGTCGGTGAGCGTGGCCATGAGCAGCGTGAGGGCCTGGCGCTGGCCGCCCGAGAGCAAGCCCACCTTGGCGGTCATGCGCTTCTCCAGCCCGAGCCCCAGGCGAGCGAGGAGCTCGGGGTACTCGTCCTTCTCCTGCTTGGTGATGCCCCATGCCAGGCCGCGGCGCTTGCCGCGGCGGCGGGCAAGGGCGAGGTTCTCGTCGATCTGCATATCGGCCGCCGTACCGCGCATAGGGTCTTGGAACACGCGTCCCAGGTACTTGGCGCGACGAGGCTCGGACAGGCGCGAGATGTCCACGCCGTCCAGCTCGATGGTGCCGGAATCGAGCGGGTACACGCCGGCGATCATGTTGAGCAGCGTGGACTTGCCCGCGCCGTTGCCGCCGATCACGGTTACGAAATCGCCATCGGCAAGCGTGAGGTCCACGCCGGTGAGGGCGCGTTTCTCGGTAACGGTGCCGGCGTTGAAGGTCTTCTTCACATGGGACAGCCTAAGCATCTGCCTCACCGCCCTTCGTGTAATGAGCACGCAGCTTGTACTTCTCCCAAACCACCGGTACGCACAGCGCCAGCGCCACGATCACTGCGGAGAGCAGCTTCATATCGTTGGCGTTCATGCCCATCTGCAAGACGACGGCACGGATGAGGAAGTACACCACGGAACCGGCCACGGCCGAGACCAGGCGGCTCTTGAAGCCCACGAGCTTGCCCGGGGTAAGGCGGCCGAGCACCTCGCCGATGACGATGGCGGCCAGGCCGATCACGATAGCGCCCGTACCCATGCCGATATCGGCGTATTTCTGGCTCTGGCAGATGAGGCCGCCGGAAAGGCCCACCAACGCGTTGGCGAGCATGAGGGCGATCATCTTCGTCTTGGCGGTGGAAACGCCCAGCGCGCGAATCATATCCTCGTTGTTGCCGGTGGCGCGCAGCGCGCTGCCGATCTCGGTACCGAAGAACCAGTAAAGCGCGGCGATGATGGCCACCGCCACGATGAGGCCCACGACGATGGACGCCACGTTGGCGGAGAGCCCGGTCATCTCGGTCATGCGAGAGAAGATCGTGTCGCTCTGCAGCAGCGGGGTGTTGGACTTGCCCATGATGCGCAGGTTGATGGACCACAGGGCGATCTGCGTAAGGATGCCGGCGAGGATCGCGGGGATCTCGAGCACGGTATGCAGAAAGCCGGTGACCGCTCCGGCGACCATGCCGGCGAGCATGGCGGCGACGATGGCGATAAGCGGATCGACACCCGCCACCACCAGGACGGCGCACACGCTGCCGCCCAGCGCAAAGCTGCCGTCAACCGTCAGATCCGCAATATCGAGCAACTTATAGGTGATAAACACCCCAAGTACCATAATGCCCCAGAGTATGCCCTGGGAAACGGCTCCAAGTAGAGCTCCGCCCATCTCGTCCCTCCTTGCCAGGTAAGTTCGCTGAGCCAAAAGAACCCCGGCGGTCATGTCCGCCGGGGTCGCTTCGCACAACGATGCTATCTATATGGCTGTTAGTCTAACATGCGCGCACATGGGCCCGCAGTCGCATCGGCACTCGTAATGCTTCAGAAATATGCGGCTTCGACCAGCCGGGGCGGCTGAAAGCCGCGGCGCCCGCGAACTCGTGCCGGCGAGGGCCCGCCTCCGCATGCGCGAACCAGGACCTACGCGCTCACGTCGGTACCGCCGTCGGCGATCAGCGGAGCCGTATCCACGCCCAGCAGCTCGGCGGTCTTGCCGTTGAACACCACATCGCACTCGGCGGCGCTCATCTGCTGAACGGGCATCTCGGCCGGGTCGGCGCCATCGGCCAGGATCTGAATGGCCATCTCGCCGGCGCGGCGCCCGAGCTCCTCGTAGTTGATAGAGATGCTCGCCAGGCCGCCGGCCTCCACATGGGCGACCTCGCCGCAGATGGTGGGGATCTTCGCCTCGTTGGCGATCATGGCGATGGTCGTCATGGCCGATGCGATGGTGTTATCCGTGGGCGTGTAGATGGCATCGACCTTGCCCACCATCGACTCGACGACCTGCTGCACCTCGTTGGAGCTCGAGGCGGTGAACTCCACCGGCTCCAAACCGAGCTTCTTGAGCTCGGCGCTCGCCAGGTCGATCTGGATCTTGGAATTGGGCTCGGCGGTGCAGTAGAGCAGACCGACGGTCTTGGCCCCGGGCAGCAGGCGCTGCAGCAGGTCGATCTGCTCGGCCACGGGATTCATATCGGAGGTGCCCGTCACGTTGCCGCCGGGGGCGTCGCCGTCCTCCACCAAGCCGGCGGCCACGAAGTCGGTGATAGCGGTGCACACCACGGGGATCTCGGACGTGGCGCCCACCATGGACTGGGCGGCCGGCGTGCCGATCGCCAGCACCAGGTCGCAGCCGTCGTTGACGAACTTGC
>NZ_JADNJJ010000061.1:0-15905 GCF_015554865.1 Collinsella sp. D33t1_170424_A12
GCGTCGACGAGCCCGGCTGCCTTGAGGGCGTTGAGGTGATGGCTGATGGATGGCTTGGTCATGTCGAAGTGCTCGGCGAGCTGACCTGCTGTGAGGTCGCCGCATCGCAGCAGTTCGAGGATGCGTCGTCGCGTGGGATCCGCGAGCGCCTTGAACGCTTCTCCTCCCATGGGTGCTCCTATCTCGCGTGGTGAAACGGCATCGGCGCGCTGTTCGCTGCAGTTCGATGCGCGCTGACGATTAAAGAATTAGACAACAATCTAAATAATATGTCAACAGGGGCTTGCGGGGCGCCATGCGTTTCGATGCAGGTGCCGAGTGTGGGGCGGCTCCGTGCGCAATTCTGGCGAATTTTCCCATCGTTTTTGAAAAACGCCGGGTAGACCGAGCGCGGGGACGGCGTTTGCCCAGGAATCTCACGCTAAAAAGGAGCGTGTACCGAGAGAATTCGAGAATCGATGGGAAAAATCGGAACATCTGCACGGCGCCGCACTGAATCTCGCAGCTGATAGAATAAGAAGTCGGAACATTAACGTCATCAGCACATGATGGAAGGGTTTGGTATGGATCGCACCAAGATCGCCCAGCTATACGCCGATGCCGAGGCGCTCGGCGGCAAGCAGGTCACCGTTGCCGGATGGGTCAAGTCCGTCCGCGATATGAAGAACTTCGGTTTCGTCACGCTCAACGACGGCAGCTGCTTCAAGGACCTGCAGGTCGTTATGAACCGCGATGCGCTCGAGAACTACGATGAGATCGCGCATCAAAACGTCTCGGCGGCGCTCATCTGCACCGGCGAGCTCAAGCTCACCCCGGACGCGCCGCAGCCCTTCGAGCTCGCAGCGACCCAGATCGTGGTCGAGGGCGCTTCCGCCCCGGACTACCCGCTGCAGAAGAAGCGCGCCACCGTGGAGTTCCTGCGTACCCAGCAGCACCTGCGCCCGCGCACCAACCTGTTCCGCGCCGTCTTCCGCGTACGCTCCGTAGCCGCCGCCGCCATCCACCGCTTCTTCCAGGACCGCGGCTTCGTCTACGTGAACACCCCCATCATCACCGCGAGCGACTGCGAGGGCGCCGGCGAGATGTTCCACGTCACCACCATCGATCCGGCCAATCCGCCGCTGGACGATAAGGGCAACGTGGACTTCAGCCAGGACTTCTTCGGCACGGCCGCCTCGCTCACCGTGTCCGGCCAGCTCAATGCCGAGAATTTCGCCATGGCCTTCGGCGACGTGTACACCTTCGGCCCCACCTTCCGCGCCGAGAACTCCAACACCACGCGCCATGCCGCCGAGTTCTGGATGATCGAGCCCGAGATCGCCTTCGCCGACCTCGCCGACGATATGGACATGGCCGAGGACATGCTCAAATACGTCATCCGCGACGTCATGGACCGCTGCCCCGACGAGCTCGCCATGCTCAACAAGTTCGTGGACAAGGGCCTCATCGAGCGCCTCACCCATGTGGCGAACTCCGATTTCGCCCGCGTGACCTACACCGACGCCGTGAAGATCCTCGAGGACGCCGTCGCTGCCGGCCACAAGTTCGACTATCCCGTGAGCTGGGGCATCGACCTGCAGACCGAGCACGAGCGCTTCCTCACCGAGGAGCACTTCAAGTGCCCCACGTTCGTGACCGACTACCCGGCCGAGATCAAGGCCTTCTACATGCGCCTGAACGATGACGGCAAGACCGTCGCGGCAGCCGACTGCCTGGTCCCCGGCATCGGCGAGATCATCGGCGGCTCTCAGCGCGAGGAGCGCCTCGAGGTGCTCGAGCGCCGCATCGCCGAGCTGGGCATGGACCCCGAGCAGTACAAGTACTACCTCGACCTGCGCCGTTACGGCACCTGCAAGCACGCCGGCTTCGGCCTGGGCTTCGAGCGCCTGGTGATGTACCTCACGGGCGTGGGTAACATCCGCGACGTCCTGCCGCACCCGCGCACCGTCGGTAGCTGCGACTTTTAATCAACCCGTACGGGGCTCGCGAGCAGCGGGCCCCTTTTACATGGCACACGGCCCGCGATTCGCCTGTATGGCGGATGTAAGAAGAAAGAAGCGTACATGATCATCGAACAGCACGCCCTGTGGGGCGACGAGACCACGCCGGTATATCCGGCGACCTATACCGCGTACCTGGCCGAGAAGCTGCCGGAGGCGGACGCGCGCCCGCGTCCGGCCGTGGTGATCTGCGGCGGCGGCGGTTTTACGCATGTGGCGCCCCATGAGCAGGACCCCGTGGCGTTCGAGTTCCTCAGCCGCGGCTTCCAGGCCTTCGTGCTCGATTACGTGACGAGTTCCACCGGCGACGTCTCGTATCCCAACCCGCAGGCCGACCTCGCCAAGATGATCGCCACCATCCGCCTCAACGCGGGGGCGTGGAACGTCGATCCTCAGAAGGTCGTGGCCATCGGCTTCTCTGCGGGCGGTTTCATCTGCGCATCCCTGGCGTGCGGTTGGAAGAAGGGGCCGTTCGCGGCGCTGGCCGCCGCGCGCCCCGACGACATTCGCCCCGACGCCGCCATCCTGTGCTATCCGGTGATCGATTTCGCCTACCTGCGCGACCAGCAGACGCGCGACCCGCGCATCGACCTGCGCGTCCCCAAGACCGGCGGCAAGACCGGCCGCGACCTGCTCAACGATTTCCTCGCCATGGTGACGGGCGGCGAGGCCACCGACGAGCACCTCGTCGAGATCTGCCCCACCACCAGCGTGAACCGCAGCATGCCGCCCACGTTCGTGTGGTGCGCGGCGGACGATAAGACGGCGCCGGTCGCCCAGGTCTATCCGTTCGCGGCGCGCATGGCCGCGGAGGGCGTTCCCCACGAGCTGCACGTGTTCAGCGAAGGCGGCCACGGGCTGTCCATGGCCAACCGCAACACCGAGGTCGAGAACGCCGAGCGCCAGCGCTCCGTGCGCGCCTGGGTCGACCTCGCCTTCGACTTCCTGTCGCGACAGGGCGTTTGCTAGAGGCGTTTCGACGCCGCTACAGCACCTCGATCTGGCAGCTGCGCATGGTGGCGAGGGCGGCATCGTGCGCAGCCGGGGTCACGCCAGCGCATAGGGAGGATTCGACGCGCAGGGGCACCTCGGGCAGGTTCGCCTTGATGAGCAGGGCGTTGCTGACCACGCAGATATCGGTGCACAGACCCACGAGCTCGATGGAGTCGATCGGCTCGACGCTGTCCTGCTCGACAAGCCAGGTTGCCAGCTCGAGCGAGCCGAACGACGGCTTGTCGAACACCAGGCAATCGCGGTCGCGCCGCACGTGCTCCAGCTCGTCGACGAGCTCCCAGCCGGGCGTGCCGCGTCGGCAGTGCGCGACGGGCAGGCAGCGACCTTCCTGCGTGTCGGCGTAGGATGCGTCGTGCGTGTCGCGGGTGAACACCACGGTGCCCTCGAACGCGGCGGCGCGCTCGGTGACCGCGGCAACGATCGAACGCGCTTCGGGCGTGCCCAGCGAGCCCGAGACGAAATCGGTTTGCATGTCGACGACGATGAGGAAATCGTTGGCCATGGTGTCTCCTTGGGAACGTGCCCTCGTTGCGGGCGTGGACCATGGGGTCATTGTACCCCGCGTGCCCGCAGCTTGGATGTAAGCGCGCCCTGCTGCCGCATCGTGCTCCGTTGCGGGTGCATAATTCATCTCATCACCGATCCGGTCGATCCGTCTGCGCGCCGGAATTCGCGCGGCGTCGTCCGCGATACCGAAGGGGTCCTATGTCTATGCAGTTCAAGCGCCAGCTGCCCATCCCCAAGCAGATCCGCGAGGAGATGCCGCTGCGCCCCGGGCTCGTGCGCGCCAAATGCGCCCTTGATGCGCAGGTCGCCGCCATCTTCCGAGGCGAGGACCGCCGCCGCTTGCTCATCATCGGCCCGTGCTCGGCCGACCGCGAGGATTCCGTGCTCGAGTACATGACGCGGCTCGCCGCGCTACAGGAGCGCGTGCGCGAGCGGCTGCTCATCGTTCCGCGCGTCTACAGCAACAAGCCGCGCACCCGCGGTACGGGCTACAAGGGCTTGCTTCACAACCCCGACCCCCAGGGCGCCGACGACCTCCTTGAGGGCGTGAAGGCCATCCGCCGCATGCATCTGCGCGTGATCGAGGAGACGGGCTTCTTCACGGCCGACGAGATGCTCTATCCCGCTAACAACCAGTATCTGTTCGACCTGCTGTCCTACGTGGCGGTGGGGGCTCGCTCCGTGGAGAACCAGGAGCACCGGCTGGTGGCGTCGGGCATCTCGGTTCCCGTGGGCATGAAGAACCCCACGGCCGGGTCAACCACGGTCATGCTCAACTCCATCTATGCCGCGCAGGCCCCGCAGTGCTTCATCTACCGCAACTGGGAGGTCGAGACCGAGGGCAACCCGTTGGCCCATGCGGTGCTGCGCGGCTACATCGGCCTGGACGGGCGCACCTATCCCAACTACCATTACGAGCACCTCGAGCGCCTGGCGGAGCGCTATACGGCGCAGGCGTACGCCAACCCCGCCGTGGTGGTCGATTGCAACCACGACAACTCCGGCAAGCGCCCGCTCGAGCAGCCGCGTATCTGCAAGGAGGTGCTCGACTCGTGTCGCCGCAGCGCAGACGTCGACCGCCTGGTGCGCGGATTCATGGTGGAGAGCTATCTGGAAGATGGCAACCAGCCGGTCGACGGCGGCGTGTACGGAAGGTCTATCACCGATGCGTGCCTGGGTTGGGAGAAGACCGAGCGCATGGTGCTCGATATAGCGGAGCGCATGTAGGACGCCCCGCCCCGGTCGCGTCGCGATTCGCGAGCATGCTGGCGGGCAATCGGGGGCATAATGGCCTACGGACGATGATAGGAGTGATCCAATGTACGATAACGGACCCGTGTTCGGTCGCAACGACGAGTGCTGGTGCGGCAGCGGAAAGAAATACAAGAAGTGCCATCTGGCTATCGACGAGCGCTTGGACGAGCTGTGGCAGGCGGGCGAGGAGGTTCTCCCGCGCGACCTGCTCAAGACGGCCGAGGACCTTGAGGGCATTCGCCGCAGCGCCGCGGTGAACGTGGGCGCTCTCGACTACGTGGGCGAGCGCATCGCCCCGGGTTGCACCACTGCCGATATCGACCGCTGGGTGCACGAGTACACCGTGGAGCACGGGGCGATTCCCGCGCCCCTCGACTACGAGGGCTTCCCCAAGAGCGTGTGCACCTCGGTGAACAACGTGGTATGCCACGGCATCCCGTCCGAGGACGAGGTGCTGCACGAGGGCGATATCGTGAACGTCGACTGCTCCACGATCCTCGACGGCTACTATTCTGATTCCTCGCGCATGTTCTGCATCGGCGAGGTCTCGGCCGAGCGCCGGCGCCTGGTCGAGGTGACGCGCGAGTGCGTCGAGGCGGGCCTGGCTGCCATCAAGCCGTGGGGCCACGTGGGCGACATCGCGCATGCGGTGCAGGAGCACGCCGAGGCGGCGGGCTTCAACGTGGTGCGCGAGTTCGGCGGCCACGGTATCGGCCGCGAGTTCCACGAGGACCCGTTCGTGGGCTTCGTGGGCGAGGCGGGCGAGGGCACCGTGCTGGCGCCCGGCTTCTGCTTCACGATCGAGCCCATGGTGAACGCCGGCGAGCCGGGTATCGACATGAGCGACGCGAACGGCTGGACGGTGCGCACGGCCGATGGCTCGGATTCCGCGCAGTGGGAGGTCCAGCTGGTCATCACGAACGACGGTTACGAGCGTATCAGCTGGTAGACGCTAGAAAGAAACATGCCGGGAGGGGCCGGGGGCGCGGTGTCGACACCGCCTCCCGGCCCTTCTCGTCGATTCGCGGGCCATCGGTGCGGCGTGCGATGCGATCGCGGCGCAACGACCGTTTACCGAGGGAAACAATCTGTCGCAAAAATCACGATAATGTTACTAGCAAAATAGGATATGGTACTGCGCGGTAGAAAGCTGCAACGCATGGGGACGCGGCGCCAGAAGCCGCGCCGGCGCCTCCATGCGTGCTCCCGAAAGGAACCGTCTATGAAGACCGTTATCGTTGGTGCCAACCACGCAGGTATCGCTGCGGCCAACACGCTGCTGGACAACTACAAGGACCAGCAGGTCGTCATGATCGACAGCAACACCAACCTCAGCTACCTGGGCTGCGGTACCGCGCTGTGGGTCGGCCGTCAGATCGATTCGTACGAGAACCTGTTCTATACCAACAAGGAGGCCTTCGAGGCCAAGGGAGCGCGCATCTCGCTCGAGACGTCCGTGACCTCCATCGATTTCGCCAATCACGTGGTGCATTGCCAGAAGGCCGACGGCACCTGCTTCGACGAGACCTACGACAAGCTGGTCCTGGCCACCGGCTCGCTGCCCATCTCGCCCAAGCTGCCCGGCTGCGACCTCGAGGGCATCAGCTTCCTCAAGCTCTTCCAGCAGGGCCAGGAGGTCGACCGCTGGATGAGCCGCGACGACGTGCGCTCCGTCGCCGTCATCGGTGCCGGCTACATCGGCGTCGAGATCGCCGAGGCCGCCAAGCGCCGCGGCAAGGAGGTGCGCCTGTTCGACATCGCGCCTACGTCGCTTGCCAGCTACTACGATCCGTCCTTCACCGCGGTCATGGATAAGAACCTGGCCGACCACGGCATCGAGTGCCACTTCGGCGAGCGCGTCGTGGCCTACCATGGCGAGAACGGCCGTGTGAGCGCCATCGAGGCCGAGAAGGGCACCTATCCGGCCGACCTGGTGATCAACGCCATCGGCTTCATCCCCAACAACGAGTTGGGCCGCGACCATCTGGAGCTCTTCTCCAACGGCGCCTACCACGTCGACCGCCGCCAGCGCACGAGCGATCCGGACGTCTACGCCATCGGCGACTGCGCCACCGTGTGGTCCAACGCGCTGAACGCCGAGACCTACATCGCCTTGGCCACCAACGCCGTGCGCTCGGGCATCGTGGCCGGTCATAACATCGGCGGCACCCGTCTGGATTCCATCGGCGTCCAGGGTTCCAACGGCATCTCCATCTTCGGTTACAACATGGTGTCCACCGGCCTGTCCGTGGCCGCGGCCACCCGCGCCGGTCTCGACGTCTGCCATGCCGATTACGAGGACCTGCAGCGCCCGGGCTTCATGCGCGAGAACGCCAGCGTGAAGATCCGCATCGTCTACGAGCGCGAGAGCCGCCGCGTGGTGGGCGCCCAGATGGCCTCGACCGAGGATATCTCCATGGGCATCCACATGTTCTCCCTGGCCATCGAGGAGGGTGTGACCATCGATAAGCTCAAGCTTCTCGACATCTTCTTCCTTCCTCACTTCAACCAGCCGTACAACTACATCACCATGTGCGCGCTGGGCGCCGAGTAGGGTTCGCGCCGCGCGCGAGCGCTTGCAGATGAACGCGACAAGCCCGCTTCGAAGGGGATTCGAAGCGGGCTTGTTCTCATTTGATGGCCGTGCGGCGCAGGCCGTCGTTGGCGGGTATAAGCCTGGTACGTGAGCCGCGCCATGGGGAAGGGGTCGGTGTGTTGCATCTACTCGAATATCTGGAAACCGAGCTGCGCCCGTTCGACGAGGCTTTCGTGAGCCCGGTGGACTCGGCGGCGCTGTCTCAGCTGGCGATGGTCGAGGCCGTGGGCATCGTGCCGCCCTTGCGCGAGCGCGACGTCGAGCGTCTACGCCGCGTGGGCGGCATCGACGTGCAGGGCGCTACCATGCCGGGTGCGGAGGATTCGTTCCTGCTGCGCATGGCGGATAAAGCCGACGAGCTGGCCGATCGCATGCAGGCGCGCCTGACGCGCCCCGCGCACGTGGGCGACCTGCTGGCGGCCGAGCGCTTCGGCACGATGTTTACGGGGCTCGACCAGGTCAATATCAAGCGCGCTATCGCCGCGCTCGCGGCGTCCCCTCGGTTTCGCGTGCTCGAGCTGCGCGATTACGTGTCCCTTCTCGACGAGGACAAGCGCGTGCAGTTCTCTGCCACGTGCTACGTGCTGCCCGGGGCGTGGGCCTACATCGCGTTTCGCGGAACCGACACATCGTTCACGGGCTGGCGCGAGAATTTCGACATGGCGGTGACGCCGCCGGTTCCGGCGCAGCGCATGGCGGCGGCCTACTTGGAGCTCGTTGCGCGCCATCTTCCGCCGCACCTGTACGTGGGCGGCCATTCCAAGGGCGGCAACCTGGCAACGTACGCGGCGCTGCGCTGCTCCGATGCGGTCCGCGCACGCATCGCGGCGGTATTCGACCACGACGGCCCCGGGTTCAAACCGGGCTTCTTGGAGGACGAGGCCGCGTTGCGCGCCCGCGCGCAGCTCGAGGGGCGCCTGCAGCGCACCGTGCCGATGGACTCGGTGGTGGGCATGCTCATGGATGCGGTGGCGCCCGAGACCGCGGTGCTGTCATCGGCTGTGGGAATCGACCAGCATAGCGTGTTTACCTGGGAGATCGAAGATGGTGCGTTCGTCGGTTCGCCGCAGGTGGGCGCGGCGGCGCGTCGCACGCACGAGGTGATGGGCGAGTGGCTCGCATCGTTTAAGAGCGACGAGCTCCCGGGCTTCATCGACGCGCTGTTCCGCGCGCTCGAGTCGTCGGGCGCCAGCAACGCCGGGCAGATCTTCGGCGGCGGCCCGCAGGCCGCGCAGCTCATCCGCGAGGCCACGCGCAACGCCGATGACGAGGCGCGCGAGGTCATCGGCCCGGCCATCGGGAGGCTCGCCGCCATTTCGGCGGCCGGAATCGCCCGCGATGCCGCGGCGGGTATCAAGGACGGGCTCTCGGCGCTGTTCCAGCGCCCGCGCCAGGGCTAGGGGCTCCGTGCGGTCCGGTTTCGGGCCGCGCCCTCGACCGATGCCGCATCGTGCGCATGCTTTTTGCAAGTTAGTAGATCGCGCGTATACATTTGGACCGTTTTAGAAGTCCTGAGCGGTTTAAACGCATACGTACGAGTGCGCTGCTACGCGGTGGCGAGCGCCAGCAGGCCGCGCCGGTCGATGATAACCACGGCACCGCGGCCGAGCGCCACCAAGCCCTCGCGTTCGAAGTACTTGAGCATGCGCGAGACCACCTCTCGGGCGCTGCCGAGATGGCGCGCGATCTCGTCGTGCGTCATGGCGATGTGCTCGCTGCCGGTGCGCGAGAGCTCGTCGAGCAGGAAGGTGGCCAGGCGCGCGTCGAAGCTGGAGAACAGCACCTGCTGCATCACCCACATGCAGTCGCTGAAGCGTTGCGCCGTCTGGCGGTATAGAAATGCCTCGACGGCAGTGTTCTCCTGGGCGAGCTGCGAGAACAGGCGCGGGTCGATGACGAGCGCCTCCACGTCGTCGGCGGCATCCAGGGCGATGTCGAAGGTGATCATGGGCAGGATGCACGAGGCTGCCAGCACGCAGCTCTCGCCCGCCTCCACGCGAAAGAGCGTGATCTCCTTGCCCCCTTCCGAGAGCATGTACGCGCGCAGGCTTCCGCTGAGCGCCACCATCACGCCCGCGCACCCCGAACCGCCTCCCTGGATGCGCTCTGCGCTCCGGGCGCGCAGCAGGCGCGTCGCGCGCGCGAGGCGCTCGCGCTCGGCGATGGAGAGCTGGTCCCAGAAGGGAAGGGTGGCGGCGAGCGATTGCGCCGCGATGGTGGGGTTGGTCGCGAAATCCATAGGTTCAGGCCGCCTTCGCTTCAGAGGGTTCATGCTTCCTTAAACCTACGGCGCGCGGCGCCCGAAAGCAACCGCATCCCTGCCGTACGGGCGAGCGGCGCGCGAGGGTCCTGTCTGCAGGCTCGGTGCGTTCGAATGGTATGTGCCCGGCTCCGAAGCATCTTGATCGGAGCCGGGCCGTATCGCCCGCGTGTGGCCGCGCTGCCCGCGGGCGACCACCCGGGCGGCAGTCCATACGCTAGAGGGCGACGCCGCAGTCGGCCACGTCGGTTCGACGACGCTCGGCATCGAGCCTCGTCTCCTGGTAGAAGCCGTAGCCTCCGGCTACGTTGGCGCACGCGAAGCCGTGCTGCGCCAGAATGCGGCAGGCCACGTAGCTGCGCAGGCCGCTTTGGCAGTACACCAGCAGGTGTTTGTCGCGCGGCAGCTCGTCCAGGTGCTCGCGGAGCTCGTCCAGGGGGATGTGCAGCGCGCCGTCGACGGCACCGCGTGCGTACTCGCCCGCCGTGCGGGTATCGAGCACCACCTCATCGCCGGCCGGCGCGATCGCGCGGTTCCAATCGACTTGCTCCACGCGGCCTTCGAGGATGTTCTCGATAAGGTAGCCGGCCATGTTCACCGGATCTTTCGCAGAGGAATAGGGCGGTGCGTAGGCAAGGTCGAGCTCGGTGAGGTCGGTGGCGTCCATGTGCGCGCGGATCGCCGTGGCCAGCACGTCGATGCGCTTGTCCACGCCGTCCATTCCAATGGCCTGCGCGCCCAGGATGCGGCCGGTGCCCGCTTCGAACAGCACCTTCATGGTCATGCTGCTGGAGCCCGGATAGTACGTCGCGTGGCTGGCGGGCGACAAGACCACATGCTGCGCCTCGATGCCGGCGGCGCGCGCCGCGACCTCGGTGAGGCCGGTGCCGGCCACCGTGAGGTCGAAGAGCTTGAGGACGGACGAGCCCTGGCTGCCGCTGAAGCGGCTCTCGATGCCGCAGATGTTGTCGGCGGCGATGCGCCCCTGCTTGTTGGCGGGGCCGGCCAGGGCGATGAGCGCATCGTCTCCGGTGACGAAGTTCTTCACCTGCACGGCGTCGCCTACGGCGTAGATGTCCTCGTCGCTCGTGCGCATGTGCTCGTCTACGGCGATGGAGCCGCGGATGCCCAGCTCGAGGCCGGCCTCGCGGGCCAGCGTGCCCTCGGGAGCCACGCCCACGGCGAGGACCACCATGTCGGAGGAGAGCGGCTCGGAGCCCTCGACGCGCGTGAGCATGCTGCCGTCCGCCTGGGGCTCGAAGGCCTCCACGTTGGCGTCGAGCTTGAGGTCGATGCCGTGGTTGCGCAGATGGTTATGGGCGATCGCGGCCATATCGGCGTCCAGGGTGGGCATCACGTGACCGCCGCGCTGGACCACCGTCACATCCAGGCCGCGTTCACGCAGGTTCTCGGCCATCTCGAGGCCGATGAAGCCGGCGCCCACCACCACGGCCGAGCGGGGTTGCTCGCGCTCGACGAAGCCGTGAATGCGGAAGGTGTCCTCCACGGTCCGCAGGGTAAACAGGCGCTCGGCGTCCACGCCCGGCAGCTCGGGCACGACGGCGCGCGCTCCGGGGGAGAGGATGAGCTTGTCGTAGCTCTCGGCGTAGGTCTCGCCGGTCTCGAGATCGCGGACGATCACCTCGTGTGCCGCGCGGGCTATGGCCACGACCTCCTGGCGCACGCGTACGTCGATGCGGAAGCGGTTGTGGAAGCTCTCGGGCGTCTGCAGCGTGAGCTTGCGGCGTTCGGTGATGGCGCCGCCGATGAAGTACGGCAGGCCGCAATTGGCATAGCTCACGTAGCCCGTGCGCTCGATCATGATGATCTCGGCCTGCTCGTCCAGACGGCGCAGGCGCGCGGCGGCGGTGGCTCCTCCGGCGACGCCGCCGATGACAACCTTCATGGCCCTACTTCCTTCCCTGCACGATCGCGCCGCTCCAACGGGTGATGCCGCCCATATCGGTGACGGCCGAGTATCCCAGTTGGTCGAGTACGCGGCATGCCTGCGCGCTGCGGGCGCCCGAGAGACAGTAGACGAACAGCGGGGTGTCGCGCCTGGGGATGCGCGTGAGAACCGACTGGATGCCGGCGAGCGGGAAGCTCTGCGCGCCCTCGATGTGCCTCTCGTAGAATTCCTCCGGCGTGCGAACGTCGAGTACGACGGCGCCCTCGGTGGCGCGCGCCTCCTCCATATGGGCATCGATGCCCTTGCCGAACAGCGATCCAAACAGTCCCATCGCGTGCTCCTTTCCTCAGTGGTCGTCCCCACTGTACGCCGCGGCGCCCCGCGCGGTCAGTGACCATGTCACCCACGCCGCTGCCGGCCGTGTTCTTGACGCTGCCGTGTCGCTCTGCCACAGTTGAAGAATTACGCGAATTCCCCGCGCGGTTATAGGGCGGGGGACGAGGGAGGGGGTCGCATGAGGACGCTGTTCGACAAGCTCATCTCTCTATCACCTATGGCGAAACGCCTGGTCGCCATGCGTTTTCTGGCGCACGTGGGCATGCTCGCTTCGTATTTCATCGGTATTCTGGGCACGCTCACCTATTCGCTGGGTGGCGATGCGCTGTCCACCACGTTCTCGGTGGGACTTATCAATCTCGCCATCGTGGGCGGCAATTTCGTGGGTGGAGCGGTGCTCGATGCGTGGGGCCCGCGGCGGCACTTCGCGATCAGCGTGGCCCTAACCTGCGTTTCCGCCGCGCTGTTCCAGGTCTTTTCATCCTCTGTCGCCGGCATCCTGATGTGTTCGGCCGTCTTCGGCCTGGCATGGGGCGTCGAGGATATCGTCGCGCGCTCCTATCCCGCGTACCTCACGGGCGACGCCGAAGAGCTCGCCTGCATCAACCCCGTGCTGTCGGCCGCCACCAACCTCACCGTGGTCGTGGGTCCGCTTGTCGGCGGCATGGTCACCATGATCTTCGAGCCGCAGGTCGTTTTCCTGTTCGGCGCCGCATGCGCCCTGCTGGGGCTGGTGCCGGCGGCGGGCTTTCATCCGCAGCGCATGCCCGAGCAGGGGAGCGACGGCGGCAATTCGCTCACCGCGGGCTTTCGCGCGGTGGCGGCCAGCTCTTCGCTGAGCCTGCTGCTGGCTATTGGTTTCATGGCGTATTTCGGCTACGGCGCGTTCGATCCGCTGGAGTCTCTTTATTACCGCGACGTGCTGCACGTGGGGCCGGAGTGGATGGGCTGGCTGTCGAGTGCCTCGGGGGTGGGCGCGATCGCGGGCTCGCTGCTGCTCATGCGGCTGCCGGGTCGCCGCACGAATATGCGCAGCCTGCTCTGGGCCCTGTTCGGCATGGGCGCGGGCTGCCTCGTGTACGTGGGCACGTCGAGCGTGGTCGTGGCGCTGGCGGGTCAGATCATGCTGGGTTTCGCGTTCGGTGTGATCGGCCCGTTGCAAACGATGCTGGTCCAGGTGCACGCGCCGCTGTCGGCATTGGGGCGCGTGAGCGCGGTGATGGGCTGCGGTTACAGCGCTGCCGGCGTGGTGCCGCTGCTCATGGCGCCGGTGCTCGCCGGGCTCATCGGCGTGCAGGAGACGCTCGTGCTGGCGAGCGCGCTGGTCACGGTGAGCTCGCTGGCGGCCATGGTGCTCTTTCGTGGGCGCATCGACCGTTCGGTGGACGAGGAGCGCCGCATGGGAGGCAGCGGTTCGAACGCATAGCGGGCCCGACGGGCATGCGGCCCGGGTCCGCTGTGCCTGCGGGCGCGGCTCCTAGCGGTAGAGCAGGCGGTAGAGGATGGCGGGCGCGGGGTCTGGCACGTCGATGACGTCGCCCGCGCTCGCGGCGTCGCGCGCGCCGAAGAGCTCCGCGGACGCCGATACGGTCACGCCGGCTCGCGCTGCCCCGATGAGGCGGTCCAGGGCCTCCGAGCAGGCGCGGCGGGCGCGGCCCATGCGCGGTTTGACAGAACGCGCCGCCACGGCCTTCGCCCTGCCCGCGGCCAGCCCGCCCATCCAGGCGAGGTCGCGCTCGCGACAGCACGCGGCCACGGCTTCGAGGCCGGGGTGCGCGGCGCTCGGCGCGGGGGCATCGGCCACGGCGATGGCGTAGACGCGCTGACCGGGGGCGAGCGCGTTCGCGCGCGCGAGGGCGTCGAGCGCGGACCCGAGGGCGGCGCCAGGCGTGTCGTCTGAGACCTCGAGGGCGGCAACGATCGTATCGCACGGCGCGGGCGAGGCGTCTATCTGGTCGTTTTCAAGCAGCGCGGTAAGGGATGCGTGGTGGAAGCGCGGGGGCTCCGCCGTACCCGTCGCATCGAGCGCGCTTGCGGAGAGATGGTCGTAGGCGAGCAGCGCATCCTCGAAATCGGCCAGCAGCGCCGCGGCCGCACCCGTCGCGTGCGCGCCCGCGACGTCGAGGGCCAAGATCGTGCGCGCAACGCCGTTCGGGCGTTCGCCGGCATGCGCGTGTTTCTGCGATGTGGCCATCTTCTAACACCCTCCTGCTTACATGCGCGCCGTCCGGACGGCGGGCGCTCCCTGGTTAGCAAGCGTATGCCCCGGAAGGGGGAGGCGCAAGATGCGAGGTGGCTTGGCGTCGCCCGGGGTCCGCGCATCGGACGACGCCAATGTGTACGGCTTGTGATGATGGTCTTTATCCTTGACGTGTGAAACCCCGTTCGGCATACTTCTAATGTTCACGCACGAATCCGCTGCCAGAGACAGCAGGTGCCGCGGGGCTTGCCCCAAGGCTTAATGGGAGTTCCCGCCAGCCGAGGTGGTCGAGCAGTATGTCTTCTCGCCCCCGTCGCTGTTGCAGCACGGGGGTTTTCTTTTTCGAGACACACCCCCGCCAAGTCAGGCGCGGAAAGTGCCCGAGAAAGATATGAAGGAGGTGTACCTATGCCAAAGCAGTACAAGATCGATATGGTCGCCGAGATCGAGGCCAACGTCGAGAAGAACGCCGGTCTGTTCGTTGTTTCCTACAACGGTCTTACCGTTAAGCAGGCGCAGGAGCTGCGTCACCAGCTTCGCGAGTGCGGCGCCGAGATGAAGGTTTACAAGAACAACCTCGTCCGCATCGCCCTCGAGAACAAGGAGCAGCCCAGCATCGACGACATGCTCGTCGGCCCGCTGGCTTATGTGTTCTACGAGAACGAGCCCGTGGAGGCCGCGAAGGCGCTCAAGGAGTTCGCTAAGAAGTCCAAGGGCGTTCTCGAGATCAAGGGCGGTATTTCCGACGGTCAGGCTGTTTCCGCCGAGGAGGTCAACGCAATCGCCGAGCTCCCCACCAAGGATCAGCTTCTGGGTCAGATCGCCGGCCTTATCAACGGCTTCGCTCGCGACATCGCTGTCTGCGTCAACGGCGTTTCCTCTGGTCTCGCCCGCACCGTTCAGCAGATCTCCGAGCAGAAGGCAGCCTAGCGATAGGCTTCCTTACCGCGGCCCGAGGCGGCCGCACCTGTGCGCGCAAGCGCTGTACTTTAATTGCTCTCCCTGCGTAGATGCAGGGGAACTGAAAGGACTTAGAAATGGCTAAGCTTACCAACGAAGAGATCATCGAGGCCCTGAAGGAAATGACCCTTCTCGAGGCTTCCGAGCTCGTTAAGGCTATCGAGGAGACCTTCGGCGTTTCCGCTGCTGCCCCGGCTGCTGTTGTTGCCGGCCCCGCTGCCGTTGCCGAGGAGGCCGAGGAGAAGACCGAGTTTGACGTCGTGCTCGAGGGCTTCGGCGACAACAAGATCCAGGTCATCAAGGTCGTCCGCGAGCTCACCAACCTTGGCCTGAAGGAGGCCAAGGAGGTCGTCGAGGGCGCTCCCAAGGCCGTCATCGAGGGTGCCAAGAAGGAGGACGCCGAGGCTGCCAAGGAGAAGCTCGAGGCTGCCGGCGCTGCTGTCTCCCTCAAGTAGTTTCTTGCAGGCGCATCGCCTGCAGCTGCTTCGCGATTTTCTTTCGCATGCAAACGGGATCCAGTTTTTCTGGGTCCCGTTTTTCGTTTTTATGAGAGCGGGGTGCTTCGCGCGCTCGGGGCGCATCGCATCTGCAGGCGGCGGTTGATTTGCCTCGAATTTGCGCCTTTCGTGTGACAAATAGTCGGAAGCTGCGTAGTTAAGCTGCATTTTTTCTAAAGCGGTGGCAGTTTTCGTACAAAACGGTATGCTTTTTGAACACGAGTTTGTTTATCTCCGTTCGGCACCCGATGTGCGTGACTGCACGTGTCGTATGCGCGAAGACGCGTAGAATCGTTGAAAGGAATGCCATGAAGGCAATCATCCCCGCCGCCGGTCTCGGCACCCGCTTCCTGCCGGCCACCAAGTGCACCC